>JAYVZM010000442.1:0-17789 GCA_043783345.1 Verrucomicrobiota bacterium | reverse complement strand
CGGCGATCAAGCAGTAGAACTTTTCTTCAGTTCACCCGGTTCCACACCGGTTGGCCGAGCACCGCGGCGCGGGCGATTCTGGCCGAGCTCGTCCGCATCTCGATCATGCCCTCGGGACTGCAGAACGCGGCGTGGCAGGTGACAATCAGGTTGGGCGTCGCGGCCTCCTCCGCGGAGCGCAGGGGTTCGTTCTCCACGACATCCAGCCCGGCGCCGGCGAGCCGGCTTTCGCGCAGCGCGGCCAGCACCGGCGCTTTTTGCACGATGTCGCCGCGCGCGGTGTTCACCAAAAACGCGGACGGTTTCATCAACCCGACTTCGCGTGCGCCCATCATCCCGCGGGTCTCGTTCGTCAGGGGCGTGTGAATCGAGACCACATCGGACAGCTGCAACAATTCGGCCAGCGTGTCCGCCCGCTCCACGCCCAGCGCCTTGTGCGCTCCGGGCGCGAGGTAGGGATCGAAATACACGACCCGGAAACCGAACGCCTTGGCGCGGAGCGCCGTGGCGGTCCCGATGCGGCCCAACCCGACGATGCCGAACACCTCCCCGCGCAGCCGCCGCATTTTCTCCGCCACCTTGATCTGCCAGCCGAGCCGCTTGGCTTCGGCATCGAGTGGGAAAAGCTGACGGCAAAGCGCCAGCGTCAGGGCCAGCGCGTGGTCCGCCACTTCCTCGGTCCCGTAGTCGGGCACATTGCACACGGGGATGCCGCGGCGGGCGGCGGCTTTGATGTCCACGCTGTCGTAACCGGTGCCGTTGCGGATGAGGGCGCGGCAGTTCTGCAGCCGGGCGACAACCCCGGCGTCGAGGGGAATGTTGTGCCACAGGATCAGCGCCTGGGCGGCCAGGGCCTCCGCCGGGATCGGTTCGTTGAAATCCAGCGCGAGGGTCCGCACCTCGGCGGTGCCGTCGAGGATGCCCCGCTCCACCACGGCGGCGGCGTCGCTGAACGTGAATTCCCGGGGACAAAGAATGGCGACGAGGGGCGGGGGCATGGCGGAAACCAGCTAACGGCGGCGGGATTCGTCCCGCAAGCCGGCGTTGCCGGGAAATTTTGTTGCACGGTCCCGCCCGGATCGCTCCCTTGGCGCCTTACCACCCATGACCACGTTCCGCTGGCTTCTCGCCACTGCCACCCTCTTCCTCGGATTCCTTGCCGCGTCGGCCCTCGAAAAAAGCACCCACAAGGGTTACGCGGGCGCGATCGTAATCGATGCCGGGACCGGCCGGGTTCTCTTCGAAGACAACGCCGATGTCTCGAATCCCCCGGCCAGCATGGCCAAGCTGATGACCTTCGCCGTCCTGCACGACAAACTGGCGAGCGGGGCCATCACGCTGCAGACGCCGGTCCGGATCGCGGTCGAGGACTCGAAGATGGGCGGCACCCAGGTTTTTCTCGACCCGCGCGAAACCTTTTCCGTCGAGGAGTTGATCTATGCCATGATGATCCAGTCGGCGAACGACGCCGCGCATGCCCTGGCGCGCGCCTCCGGCGGCTCGGTGGAGGCGTTCGTCGAACTCATGAACGCCAAGGCCCGCGAACTCGGCCTGACGCGCACGACCTTTCGCACGCCGCACGGGCTGCCGCCGCCGCGCCGCCGCATTGCGGACGGCGATCTCACCACGCCGCGGGATTTCGCCACGCTGTGCCGTCATCTGGTGGTGCACACCGACGTCCTCAAATACACGTCCATCCGCAACCGCGACTTTGGCGCGGGCCGCAAGGACGGACCCCAGCACATGATCAATCACAACAACCTGCTCGGTCGCGTGGCGGGGGTCGATGGCCTGAAGACCGGTTACACCGCCGGCGCCGGCTACTGCCTGAGCGCCACCGCCGAGCGCAACGGCCGGCGGGTCATCGCGGTCCTCATGGGCTCGTTTGGGCCGCACGGGGAAACCGACAAGGGCAAGACCCGCGACCTGAGGGCGATCGAATTGCTCGAGCACGGCTTCGCGGCCCTGCCGGCCGCCCTGCCCGCGGCGCAGCCCGGTGTCCCGGCCGCGGGGACCGCCCCGGCGAAGCCGGCCGAGATTCCCACGGTCAAGACCGACAAATCTGCTCCGACCAACCCGGAACAATCCTCGACGAACAAGGACTCCGCGCTTACCTTCCGGGTCATACCCCCGCAGAAAAAACCATGAACGCCACCGTTCGTCGCTTTGCCTTTCTTGTCCTCGTCCTGCTTGGGCTGGGCGCCCCGCCGTTGCACGCCCAGCGCGAGAAACTCCCGCCCGATGATCTCGAGATTGTCGAAAAAAAATGGCCGAACGCCAAGCGCACCTACACCGGGCTCCGCTACCTCGTGCTCCAAGCCGGCAAGCCGGACAGTCCCAGTCCGGTGCCGGGCATGGTGGTCAGCGTGGCCTACAAGGGCATGCTGCTGAACGGAACAATCTTTGACGAGGCCGACGCCTCCAAGCCGCTGAAAATCCGGCTCGGCCGGAGCAATCTGGTCCCGGGTTGGGAGGAAGCCCTCCAAAGAATGCACCGGGGCGAAAAATGGCTTCTCATCGTGCCCCCGGAGTTGGGCTATGGCAGCCGCGGCCGTTTACCCGGCATTCCCCGCAGCGCCACCCTCATTTTCGAGATGGAGCTCATCGATTTCGGCGCGGACTAGCCCGGACGCCTAGGGGGCCCCGACGGTCCTCAGCAGCAGGCGGCGCTGCGCCCAGATGCTGTCGGCGCTGTAGAGCACCAGCCCGCACCAGATCAGGCCGAAGGCCTGCAGGCGCGCGAAGTCGAACGCCTCGTGGTAGACGAACAACCCGATGAGAAATTGCACCGTCGGGGCAACATATTGGAGCAGCCCGAGCGTGGTCAGCCGGATCCGCTGGGCCCCGTAGGCGAAAAGCAGCAGGGGCACGGCTGTAACCACGCCGGCGGCCAGCACAAAGAAATGCGTGCGCGCATCCACCCGCCCGAGCGCTCCCGCGCCGGTGTGGTGCCACCAGAGCAACAGCCCCGCGGCGACGGGAAACAGCAGGATGGTCTCGACGGTCAGGCCGGCGATGGAGCCGAGCGCGGATTTCTTCTTCAGCAGGCCGTAGCCCGCCCAGGTCCCCGCCAGCGTGAGTGCGATCCACGGCACGTGGCCGACGCGCAGCAAAAGCACGCCGACCCCGACCGCGGCGAAGATGATCGACAGCCACTGCAACGGTCGCAGCCGTTCGTGCAGCACCACCGAGCCTAGGCCGACATTGACCAACGGCACGAGGAAATAGCCCAGACTCGACTCGATGACATGCCCGCTGTTCACCGCCCACACATAGACGGTCCAGTTGACCGCGAGCAGCAGGCTGCTGAGCAGGTTCAGCCCGAAGAGCCGGGCATCGACAAAGGCCGGCCGCAGCGTGCGAAAATTCCGCTGCCACGCCAGCACGCCGAGCAGGAACAGCAACGACCAGGTGATGCGATGCGCAATGAGCTCAAACGCTGGCACCCCCTGCATCTGTTTCCAATAAAGCGGGAATATGCCCCACAGCAAAAAACTGCCCGTGGCGGACAGCGCGCCGCCGACATTGCCATGAGGATTTTTTTGAGAGGACAAGGCCGGCCAAGGTGGGCGGCCGGCGCCGTGGCGTCAACCGGTGGCCGCGTCAGCCGGGCCAAAAACCGGCCGGCACAGCGGCCGGTGTCACGGGGGCGCGACAGTCGAGTGATAAGAGGCCAGTTTCCACTGGGCATCCACGATCACATAGACGGCCGTATAGACCAGATCCTGGTTGATCGGGCCGCCGGCCTTGGCCGTGGCCTCGATATGCACCCGGCCGGTCACGATCGCGGTGTCGCCCCCGAACAGACGCACCGTGGGGATCTTGAGATAACGCATGGTCGCGTAATGCAGGTCGCCGGCGGCGAGGGCGGCGATGAATTCCTTTTTCGTCTGGGTCCGCCCGTTGGCATGCGTGTAGAGGCAGTTGTCGTGCAGCTGGTCCTCCAGGGCGAGCGTGTTGGCCGTGACGGTGGCGTAGGCGCGCACCTCGTCGATGCGCAGCACCGCGGCCTTGACCGCATCGGCCGGGGTCACGCGCTGGGCGAAGAGGGCCGCGGCGCCAAGGAGACAAACCAGCAGGAGCGTGGCGGGCTTCATGATGGATTCTTCACTGCGCTCAGAATGGCACGCTTCAGCAGTGACCGTGCTCAGCGATGCACGGGGTGGGGACGGCCTTGTTCGTCGATGGCCACGTAGGTGAACACGCCCTCGGTGACGCGCAGCAACCGCCCGTCGGCCCCGCGCTGCACCCACGCCTCGACGTCGATCTTCATCGAGGTGCGGCCCGTCTTGAGGAGCGAGGCGTAGCAGTTGACGATATCGCCGACGCTGACCGGGTTCAGAAACACCATGCCATCCACGGCCACCGTGGTCACGCGGCTGCGCGAGAGGTTGCGTGCGTAGATGGCGGCGCCGAGGTCCATCTGCGACATGAGCCACCCGCCGAAGATGTCGCCACTCGGGTTCGTATCGGCCGGCATCGCGATGGTGCGGATGACGAGCTCGCCATGGGGCTCGGCGGGTTGGGCGGCGGATTCAGTCATGGGGCAAGGTTGGGCGGCGGGGCCGGCAGTGGCAAGCGCGGGCAGGCCGCCCTCGGTGCTCCCAGAGGGCGCCGGGCCGACTTTGGCGTTGTTTTCGGGAGGCTTTGATCGGATAGTGCAAAAACGATGGCAGCAACCGCACATGCCGGGTTCCGGCGCTTGTTCAATGAAATCGGCACGGTCGATTTCGTGGGCATCGAGGAACGCGTGGCCAAATACACCACCCGCAGCATCAAGAAAGGTTCCAAGCTGTTCGGCCTGAAACTGGCCGTCTCCATGGTCGACCTGACCACCCTCGAGGGCAAGGACACGCGGGGCAAAGTCGAGTCGCTCTGCCAGAAGGCCCGCCACCCGCACGATGACCCCACGATCCCCACCGTCGCCGCCGTCTGCGTCTATCCCTCCATGGTGAAACACGCCCGCCGCGCGCTCGGCGAGGACACCCCTGTTCGCATCGCCTCCGTGGCCACCGCCTTTCCGTCCGGCCAGGCCCCGCTCAAGACCCGCCTCGCCGAGGTGAAATCCGCGGTGGCCGACGGCGCCGACGAGATCGACATGGTCATCAATCGCGGCGCGTTTCTCGCGGGCGATTTTCAGCTCATGCAGGACGAGATCGTCGCGGTCCGTGACATCTGCGGCGCGGCCACGCTCAAGGTCATCCTCGAAGTCAGCGAGCTCGAGACCTACGACAACATCCGCGCCGCCTCCTTCATCGCCATGCGCGTCTTGCGGCCGAACGACTTCATCAAGACCAGCACGGGCAAGACCAACCTCAACGCCACGCTCGGCAACAACCAGGTGATGCTCGAGGCCATCCGCGACTTCTACCTCGACACCGGCACGCCCGTCGCGATGAAGCCCGCCGGCGGCATCCGCACCGCCAAGCAGGCGCTCCAGTTCCTCATCGCGGTGAAGGAAACCCTCGGTGATGAGTGGCTCAACAACACCCGCTACCGCTTCGGCGCCTCCTCGCTGCTCAACGACCTGCTCCGCCAGATCGAGAAGGAGCGGACCGGCGCCTACCAGGCGCCCTATTACTTCAGCGAAGCCGCCGAATCCTATTAACCGTAGGTGCGCCGCTTGCCGGCGCCCGCGGGCGGCGACAAGCGCCGCCCCTACAAAAACCCCGATTTGCCATGCCCACACTGACCGAGAAAAAATCCCCGCGGCCGACGAACCGTTCCCACGGCCGGCCGCTTCCCGAACTCATCTTTGGCGACCTCTGGGAATACGATCCGTCGCCCGAGACCGCCGACCCGAAATTAAAGGAGCGCTACGAGCTCTTCATCGGCGGCAAGTTCGTCGCCCCGGCCTCCGGCAAGTATTTCGACTCCATCAACCCGGCCAACGAACAGAAGATCGCCGAGATGGCGCTCGGCGGGGCCGCCGATGTCGAGGCCGCCTATCGCGCGGCGCAGAAGGCCCAGGAAACCGTCTGGGGCAAGATGCCCGGCAAGGAGCGCGCCAAATACCTCTACCGCATCGCCCGCCTGCTGCAGGACCGCGCGCGGGAATTCGCCGTCGCCGAGACGATGGACAACGGCAAGCCGATCAAGGAGACGCGCGACTTCGACGTGCCGATGGCCGCGGCGCATTTCTTCTACCACGCCGGCTGGGCGGACAAGCTCGAGTATGTCGCCCCCGGCCGCAAGGTCGCGCCGCTCGGCGTCGTCGGCCAGGTCATTCCGTGGAATTTTCCCCTGCTCATGATGTCGTGGAAAATCGCGCCCGCGATCGCGATGGGCAACTGCGTGGTCATCAAACCGGCGACCAACACCCCCCTCACCGCGATCAAGCTCGCGGAGATCTTCCAGGATGCCGGCCTGCCGCCCGGCGTGGTCAACATCATCACGGGCCCCGGCTCGACCGGCGGCCTCCTCATGGCGCACCCGACCGCGGCCAAGATCGCCTTCACCGGCTCGACCGAGGTGGGCAAGGTCATCATGCGCTCGGTGGCCGGCACCGACAAGAAGATGACCATGGAGCTCGGCGGCAAGGCGGCCAACATCGTGTTCGACGACGCGCCGCTCGACCAGGCCGTCGAGGGCATCGTCAACGGCATCTTCTTCAACCAGGGTCAGGTCTGTTGCGCCGGCTCCCGCCTGCTCGTGCACGAGCCGGTGGCCGCCCAGGTTGTGGCCAAGCTCAAGAACCGCCTGCGCGCCCTGCGTGTCGGCAATCCGCTCGACAAGAACACCGACGTCGGCGCGATCGTGTCCCGCGACCAGCTCGCCACCATCCAGGGTTACCTGGACATCGGCGTGAAGGAAGGCGCCGAGCTGTGGCAGCCGCCGTGCCGCCTGCCCGCGAAGGGTTTTTTCATGCCGCCGACGATCTTCACCCGCGTGACCCAGAGCCACCGCATCGCCCGCGAGGAAATCTTCGGCCCCGTGCTGGCGATCATCACCTTCCGCACGGTCGACGAGGCCATCGAGAAGGCGAACAACACGCCCTACGGCCTCAGTGCCGGCGTGTGGACCGACAAGGGCTCGCGCATCCTGAAGATGTCCACCGAGCTCAAGGCCGGCGTGGTCTGGGCCAACACCTTCAACAAATTCGATCCCACGTCGCCCTTTGGGGGCTACAAGGAAAGCGGCTTCGGCCGCGAGGGCGGCCGCCAGGGCCTGCTCGATTACTGCAAACTCGTCTGAGTGCATGGCCCGTGCGTTCATTCCGCCAGACACCTGTCCCGTTTGCGGTGAAGCCGTGCCGCGCGGAGCGAAGGCCTGCCCGGGCTGCGGGGCGGATGAACGCTCCGGCTGGGACGAGGATGCCACGCGCTACGACGACCTCGATTTGCCGGATGCGGCCTTCGCGGACGACGATGTGCCGCCTCCGCTCCGGGTTGCCGGCAACCACAAGCTCTGGATCGGCATTGCCGCGGTTTTGCTGACCGTCCTGGTCCTCACCTTGATCTTGCGCTAACCCCATCCCCATGCCCGACCCCAAGTTCATTACCGTTCCGTTAAAAACCGACAGGATGCCGCCGGGCATCCCCTACATCATCGGCAACGAGGCCGCTGAGCGTTTCAATTTCTACGGGATGCGCGCCATCCTCGTGGTGTTCATGACGCAATACCTCCGCGACCGCTCCGGCGCCCTCGCGCCGATGAACGAGAACGAGGCCAACCAGTGGTATCACGTCTTTCTCGCCTCGAATTATTTCTTCCCGGCGCTCGGCGCCATCGTCGCCGACGCGTTCTGGGGCAAATACCGCACCATCTTCTGGCTCTCGCTCGTCTACTGCCTCGGCAGCATTATCCTTGCGCTCGACGACACGCGGCTCGGTCTGACCGTCGGTCTGACGCTGATCGCCCTCGGGGCTGGCGGCATCAAGCCCTGCGTTTCCTCCAATGTCGGCGACCAGTTCGGTTCGGACAACAAACACCTGATCTCGTCCGCGTTCGGCTGGTTTTATTTCTCGGTGAACTTCGGCTCCTTCTTCTCGATCCTGCTCATCCCGTGGCTGCTGAAGGTCTACGGCCCCGGGCCGGCGTTCGGCGTGCCCGCGGTGCTGATGCTGCTGGCCACGGTCATCTTCTGGTCCGGCCGCTACAAGTTCGTTCACATTCCGCCCGGCGGAAAGACCTTCTTGCGCGACACCTTCAACCGCGAGGGTTTCGCCGCGCTGGGCCGGCTGGCCATCATCTTCGCGTTCGTCGCCATCTTCTGGTCGCTGTGGGACCAGAGCGGCGGCGAGTGGGTGCTCCAGGCCCAAAACATGGACCTGCAATTCCTCGGCATCACCTGGCTCGCTTCCCAGATCCAGGCGGTCAACGCCATCATGATCCTGGCGTTCATCCCGCTCTTCCAATATCTCATCTATCCGGCGATCAACAAGGTCTTCCCGCTGACCCCGCTGCGCAAGATCGGCCTGGGTCTCATCGTGACGGGCTTTTCCTTCATGGTCAGCGCATGGATCGAGACGCAGATCGGCGCCGGTCTGAAACCGAACATCGGCTGGCAGATGCCGGCCTATGCGCTCCTCTCCGCCGGCGAGGTCATGGTGTCGATCACCGCGCTCGAGTTCGCCTATACCAGTCGCCGCGGCACATGAAGTCCATCGTCATGGCGCTCTATCTCCTCTCCGTTTCGGCGGGCAACGCCTTCACCGCCCTCGTGCACTGGTTCATCGCCAATCCCGACGGCACGGTGAAACTGCACGGCGCCTCCTACTACAACTTCTTCGCCGCGCTCTCCATCGGCTGCGTGGCGCTGTGGGTGTTCGTCGCCCGGGCCTACAAGGAGAAAGTCTACCTGCAGGGCGAAATGCCCGTGCCCCTCGCCGATGCCGCCTCGGAAACCTGAACCCTCCTTCCCGCCATGACCCGCCTCCCCATCACCAAAACCCCGAAAGTCTACGTCGGCGGTGCGTTCATCCGCTCCGAGAGCGCGCGCACGTTCCCGTTGAAGGACGCCGCTGGCAATTTCTTCGCCAACATCCCGCAGTGCACCCGCAAGGACCTGCGCAACGCCGTCGAGGCCGCCGCCAAGGCCGGTCCCGGCTGGGCGAAGCGCACGCCCTACAACCGCGGCCAGATCATCTACCGCCTCGGCGAGATGCTCGAGGCCCGCAAGGCCGACATGCTCGATGCCTTGCTTGTGGGCGGGGTGCCCTCACCCCGCGGGAAGGCAGCGGCGATGCGCGAAATCACCGCCACCATCGACCGGCTCATCTATTACGCCGGCTGGGCCGACAAGTTCGAGCAGTTGCTCGGCAGCGTGAACCCCGTGGCCGCGCCCTACTTCAATTTCACCGTCACCGAGCCGATGGGCATCGTCGGGCTGCTCGCGCCCGAGGAGGCGCCGCTGCTCGCGCTTGTATCGCTCCTCGCCCCCGCCATCACCAGCGGCAACACGGTCGTCGCCCTCGCTTCCACGGCGCAGCCCTATCCGGCCATCGTGCTGGGCGAGATGCTCGCGACCAGCGACCTGCCCGGCGGCGTGGTCAATTTGCTCACCGGTTTCCGCAAGGAACTGGTGCCGACCTTCGCCACCCACACCCACCTGCGCGCCATCGGCGGCGTGGCCAACGCCGACGAACGCCTGGCCCTCAAACTCGGCGCCACCGAGAGCGTCAAGCGCGTGAAGCTGTCCAAAACCGAGGAGCCCATCGACTGGTTCTCCGACAAGGCGCAAAGCCTCTACGAACTCCGCGATTTCCTGGAGTTGAAGACCACCTGGCATCCCGCCGGGGCCTGACCATGTTTCCCGGACCCGATGCCCAGCGCAACCGCGCCCGACTGCTGGTCTGGTGGGTTATCTGGGGCAGCCTGCTGGTGGGATTGTGCGCCATCTACTTCCTGCTGGGCCGGGCGCCGGCGAAGGCACCGGCCGCGAGCGAAAATCCACTGACGGGGCTCATCGGCGTCGCGCCGCTGTTTGTCAGCATCATCATCCGCTGGCTGGTCATGCCGCGCTTCAGCGACATCAGGCGCGCGCTCCCGATGTTTGTCGTCGGGCTCGCCCTCGCCGAGGCCTGCGGCATCCTTGGCATCTTCCTCGGCGGGGTCTACAAGGACGACCTGTTTGTGCTCGGGGTGCTGGGCATTGCCCAATACGTGCCGTTTTTCGCGAAAGGTTACCTTGAGCCGAAGCCGCAGGGATTTTTCCCGAACAATTGAGCGCGGCGGGGAAACCTGTCCGGTTTGTCAGCCATAGTCCTGAGCCTGTCGAACGGGGCGGCCTCGGACAATCGGACTGATTGCCGGATTAGCGATAGTGCGTCAGGGTGGTGCGTGGAGCGGATCTCGTGCCGGGACGGTCGGCGCAAAGGAAGTGCGCCAGATCCACGAGCAACGGGCGGGCGAGCTGGATGAACCAACTGGCGGCGGGCCACCCCAAGCGCTGGGTGGCGGGAGATGAGGCAAGCGGGACGAGCGGTGGGGTCGGATGACGGCAAGCATTCATGGCGCGGTTGGCTGGACGAAACTCTAGTCACGATAACTCCCAAATCCACCGAAGCGCCCGGGTTATATGCCTGTGTCGATCGCAATTTAGCCCAAGTGCACTCTTTTGTGGAGGCCTGCAAACATGCTGCCCAAGTAGCGCGGTGTTTTAGCTCGCTGATCCGCCCATGCTGACAAATTGCCGTCGCTTAGCCTGCAACTCGAGTTTCTGTTGATAAGACCCATGGGCCGTCACGCCTTAAAAGATCGCCGGTCGCGATATTAGCTTCCTATGTTTTTCCACGCCCAAATTGCGCCGTTCCAGTAGAGCAGGTAGAAGTTGCCGTTAGCGCCCTGCACCGCGACGTTGTCTCCTCCGAGCGCGGCTGCGGCTCCGGTTCCGTTCGCGATATTCGTTCCCGGCGGTGTGCCGTGGTTATACCAGACCCAAATCGTGCCGTTCCAGTAGAGCTGGAAGAGCGCCCGCGTGTTGTTCGAACTTCCCGTGACGAAGAGTTTACCGTCGGAGACCGCGACGGCCGGAGAGTCTACGCTGTAGCCGAAGGGGTTGCCGTGGTTAAACCAGATCCAGTGAGCGCTATCATAGTATATCTGTCTCAGGCTGCCGTCGGCGCACGTCACGAAGACTTTGTTGCTGGCAGGCATGGCGGCGCCTACCGAGTTCGCCTTGACTCCGCCTTTACCGAAGAAATTGAATTTCTTCGGGTAACCGTGATTGAGCCAGTTCCATGTGTTGTTGGCCCCATTCCACCACATCTGGAACACCTCGCCACCTGCGGTGATGACGAACACATGGCCATCGGAAAGGACACAAGGAGGCACATTGCGCAGTGGCTTATTCCCGGGGGCCATCCCGTGGGTATACCATGTGGTGTTCCCGAACATGAACCGCTCGTGCAGTTTGCTGTCGCCAATGAGCATCACGCGGTTGCCATACATTACGGCACTGGGTGCTGAGAGGAGGCTCGGCCAGCCGGTCGGGTAGCCTTGGTAGGCAGGGGAACTGCTCGGCTCCCACCGGGAAAGGACGGGATTGCCGCCGAGCGTTTGGGTGAAGTGGAAGGCCCCGGACGTCGTGAGGCCACCGAGTGATTGCCCCGTGGCGTTCGGGTATTGCGCTCGCAGTATCCACGCCCCGGCACCGCTGTTGTTCCATTCGCGTATTTGCAGCCCGGCTCCGGTATTTTTGAGCACGAAGAAGTTGCCGTTGGCCTTCATGGCTCCGGGCTGCGATGCCTGCGCCCAGGAGGTTGAACTGCCCGCAAGCAGCATCAGGGCGGACACAGTCGCGATGAGCAGGTTTTTGAACAGATTCGTGCGTAGTTTTGCGTTGTTCCCGGCCGCTGAAACGGAGGATGAGGTAATATCGTTCATGATGTGCCGGGGTTTGTGCGATTGAGATGGATCAGCGCTCTGGCGGTGGACGTATTTTAATAACGAAGGGATGTATAAGACAACGCGTATTGCGTGGCCTGATTTTTCCCTCCCGCTCTCGAAAATCATATCGCTGCTGGATGAGGAACGTCGATGTTCGCGTGCCGCTGGAGAAGCGGCATCCTGTCGCTTTGGGCATCAGCAGACCAGAGCGTGTATTCAAACCCCCGTTTGTCATTCTGAACGCAGGGAAGAATCCATCAGCACGAGCGCCGGCGCCCATCTTGATGGATCCTTCGCCCGGCTCAGGATGACGGTTTCGATTAATTTGTGGTGAGATCATGTTAGGTAACCAAGTGTCTGATAAAAGTGGATTAGGCAGTTTGAAGACACGCCCTAAACTTGGGGGACAACGTCCTGACGACTTATCCCCAGAGCATCGCGCTGTTTTCAGGCGTGGTCGCGTTTCCTGAGGAAGCGGGCGATCTCGCGGGCGATGGGCATCGAGGGGGCCGTGCCCGGCTGCATGACGGAGAGCGCGGCGACGGCGTTGGCATAATGCGCGGCCTCGAAGATGTTGTGCTTGAACTTCACCAGGCCGGCGGCGAAGCCGCCGACGAACGCGTCGCCGGCGCCGGTGGTGTCCACCACCTCGACATCGTGGGCGTTGATCCGCATGTAGACATCGGGCTGCGAGACGAAGCAGCCGCGGGCGCCGAGGGTGACGATGACCACGGGCACCTGGAGGCAGCGGCAGAGCCGGTGGAGGGCGTCGGCGGGCAGCGCCCGCAGCGCGGCCTCGGTGAACTCGCCCTGGGCGTTGAACGGCGCGGTGCGCAGCAGCGCGGCGCACGGGGCGGATTTTTTCACGAGCAGGATGAACTCGCTTTCGTTGGGCATGAGCACCTCGGTGTGCCGCAGCAGGGCGGGGTCGAACTCGGGGCGCATCGGCGCGGGATTGAACACCGTGATGGCGCCGTTCCGGCGGGCGGTGCGCAGCACATGGCCGACGGTGGCGTAGTCCGACTCGCCCTGGCAGACGACGACCTGGGCGGGAGCGAGCAGATAGGGGGGAATGTCGCGCGGGCGCAGGCCGAGGTTGGCGCCGAGCGAGATGATGATCTGGTTCTGGCCGGCGGCGTTGACGGTGATGAGGGCGGCGCCGGTGGCGTGCTTGGGTTTGACGACGAAGTGGGCGGAGAGGCCGGCCTGGCGCGCGCAAAGCCGGGCCCGGCTGCCAAACGCATCCGGCCCGACCGCGCCGACGAAGAGGGTGGAGACTCCGGCGCGCGAGGCGGCGACCGCCTGGTTGAAGCCCTTGCCGCCGGGTCCCGGGCGGAAATCGCCGACCACGGATTCTCCCGGCCGGGGAAAGTTTTTGGTGTAGAACGCGAGGTCCTGGTTGAAACTGCCGATGACGACGACCAAATGCTTCACAACAGGCAAAGGTTGAAACAGGGACGCGCGGCGTGGCGACTTATTTTCTCGAGAACGCCTGGAGGACCGCACCGAGGGATTCGATGCTGAAGGGCTTTTGGAGAAAGCCGTTCAGGTTCTGGCCCGCAAAACGCTGCCTGGCATCCTGCACGCTGTAGCCGCTGAAGACCACGATCGGCTGGTCGGGCCGCAACTGTCGGATGGCCTTGAACGTCGCAAACCCGTCCATGCCGGGCATGGTCAGGTCGAGCAGCACCAGATCGAAGCGGCGGCCCTCATCGCGCAGGAGGTCAAGCGCCTGCTGGCCGGAGCCGGCCTCATACGCCTGAAACCCGAAGAAAATGATCATCTGAACGGCAGTGGTGCGCACCGGTTCCTCATCGTCGACGACGAGCACCGTGCCGCTGCCGCGCCAGTGGGGCGCGAAGGGCGCACAGGGCTCATTTTCCGGCTTCGGGCGGTTCATGGAAGAGGGAAGGAAAAGCATTCCGCCGGCCAAGGCAACTCCGGGCGCCGCTTATCCCCCGTCCCGGCCGTTTGTCATTTTCATCCTGCCTTGGGCGGCCGTTGGCTCTTGCCTGAGGGGATGCCAGCCGTCCACGCCACCTCATTGTCCCTGGGGAATTCCTCCGGGAGGCTTGCCGCCACCCCCTCCACCGTGGTTTCCTCGGGATTGGTGATGAAACCGGCAATCGATACCACGGCCAAGTTGCGGCGGGCGAAAGAGCGGCTCTATGTCCTGTGCCAGGTGGGCGGATGGGGAGTGCTGCTCGTGATGCAACTGGGCTTCGCCCGGGCCTTTGCCGACGGTTCCAGCGGCGTGACCCGGGACAAGCTGACGATGACGGCCGTCAACGTGATGATTTTCCTGCAGGGGCTGGTTCTCACCCACTATGCGCGGCCGCTCATGACCCGCTGGGGCTGGAAGGAACTGAGCTGGCGCGCCTTGGTGCCACGGGTGCTGCTGATGGCGACAGTGCTCTCGTTCATCTGGAGCGCGGTGGGCTATGGCTATTGCTACGGCGTGGTCGGATTGCCCTGGACGGCAAAATTCAGCCTGGGCCTGATCTTCCTGGTTAGCTGGTTTCAGGGAACCTGGCTGTTGGTCGGCTGGCTGTGCGTGTATTTCTTCTATCACATCTTTGAGCGGCTGCAGCGCATGCAGGTCGAGCAACTGCACCTCGCCGCCAGTGTCAAGGAGGCCGAGCTCCGCGCGCTGAAATCGCAGGTGAATCCCCATTTCCTCTTCAACTCGCTCAACAGCCTCCGCGCCCTCATCGACGAGGATGCGCCGAAGGCCCGCGAGGCGGTCACGCGACTGGCCAACATGCTGCGCTACTCCCTGCAGTCGGGCCAGCTGGAGACGGTGCCCTTCGAGGAGGAGTTGCGCATCGTCGAGGACTACCTCGCGCTGGAGCAGATCCGGCACGAAAACCGCCTCCAGGTCCGCTGGGACATCGCCGAGAGTGTCGTCGCCGGCGCGCTGCCGGTGCCGCCGATGCTGCTGCAGACCCTCGTGGAAAACGCGGTAAAATACGGCATAGGCACCCGCCGCGAGGGCGGCGAATTGCGCATCACCGCCCGGATCGAGGGTGCGGTCCTGCACATTCGCGTGACCAATCCCGGCGAACTGGGCGAGCCCGCCAGCGCCGCCGCCGCCCGGGCGGGTTCCTCCACCGGCGTCGGCCTCCGCAACGCCTCCGAGCGGCTCAAGCTCCTTTTCGGCGACCGGGCCTCGCTCACTCTGCTCGCCGAGCCGGCCGGCTGTGTCACCGCCGACGTGCTCATCCCCCTGAATTCCCCGGACAAATCCCAGTGAAGGCCCTCATCATCGACGACGAACGCCTGGCCCGCAACGAACTCCGCCGGCTGCTGGCCGCGCATGCCGACATCGAGGTCGCGGGCGAGGCGGTGGACGTGGAGGACGCCCTCGGCAGGATCGCGGCGCTCAAGCCCGACCTGCTTTTCCTCGACGTGCAGATGCCCGGGGCCGACGGGTTCAGCCTGCTCGAGCAACTGGAGCCGCCGCTACCCGCGGTCATTTTCACGACGGCCTACGACGAGTTTGCCGTGAAGGCCTTCGAGTTCAACGCGCTCGACTACCTGCTCAAGCCCGTCGATCCCAACCGGCTCGTCGCCGCCTTGGAAAAGCTCCGGCATCGCGGCAGCAACGCGCCGTTCGGCGGGGAGGCCAATGCCGCGCACCGCCTTTCCCCGGAGGACAAGGTGTTCGTCCGCGAGGGCGACCGGTGCTGGTTCGTGCCGGTGAAGAACATCCGGCTGCTTGAGTCCGAGGGCAACTATACGCGGCTGCATTTCGACGACCAAAAGCCGCAGCTGTTCCGCTCGCTCACCGCGATGGAGGAGCGGCTCGACGGCCGGCATTTCTTCCGCGCCAATCGGAAACAGGTCATCAACCTCGCCTGGGTTGACGGCATCGAGCCGTGGTTCAGCGGCGGCCTGCTGGTCAAACTGAAGGGCGGCCTCAAGATCGAGCTCTCCCGCCGCCAGGCCCAGGATTTTCGCGAGCGCATGAGCCTGTGATTTGTTGGTCACCACGAAACACACCAAACACACGAAAAACAGAAACACCGATGGGTATTTCCGTTCCAGGGAATACGGATCACTTTTCGTGTCATTTCGTGTATTTCGTGGTTAAAAACATCCTCCCATGATCGAAGTCCACAACCTCACGAAGACCTTCAAGGACAAGAAGCGCGGCGTCATCACCGCCGTGGACCGGGTGACCTTCACCTGCCGGCCCGGGCAGATCTACGGCCTGCTCGGCGCCAACGGCGCGGGCAAGACCACGACGCTCCGCCTGCTCGCCACGCTGCTCCAGCCGACCAGCGGCACCTGCGCCGTCGCCGGGCACAACACCGCCACGGCGCCCGAGCAGGTGCGCGCCAATGTCGGTTTCCTCGCGGCCAGCACCGCCCTCTACGGCCGGCTCACCGCGCGGGAGATGATCACCTATTTCGGCCGGCTCAACGGCCTGGCCGACCCCGCCATCCGCGCCCGCCTCCAGGCGCTCGCCGACGAGCTCGACATGCACGAGTTCCTCGACCGCCGCTGCGAGAAGTTCTCCACCGGCATGAAGCAGAAAACCTCCATCGCCCGCACGCTCATCCACGATCCCGCCGTCATGATCTTCGACGAACCCACCCTCGGCCTCGATGTCATGACCGCGCGCTCCATCGTCAAGTTCGTCCGCGACTGCCGCAATCGCGGCAAGACCGTCATCTACTCCACCCATGTCATGAGCGAGGTCGAGAAGCTCTGCGATGTCATCGGCATCATCCACGCCGGCCGGCTGGTGGCCGAGGGGACACTGGCCGAATTGCAGCAGCGCTATGGCGAACAGGACATGGAGGAGATTTTCGTCAAAGCCGTCGGCGGCGAGGCCGCGCTGACCGCCGCGTTGAACACCTGAGGAGACCCCCCGCCATGAAATGGAACCTGATTCTCACGGTCTACCTCAAGGAGCTGAAGGATTCGCTGCGCGACCGCCGCACGCTGATCTCGATGATCGTCATCCCCACGCTGATCATTCCGGTGCTCATCTTCGGGGTCGGCGCGGTCATGTCCAAGGTGATGAAACAGGCCCGGGAGGAGGCGACTTCGGTCATCATCATCAACGGGGCCGACTCGCCGGCGGTCGTGGCCGCGCTCAAGGCGGACCGGAAATTCCGCGTCGTGGCTCCTGCCGGCGACTACAAGCAGCTCATTTCCGAGAAGAAAGTTCGCGTGGCCGTCGAGATTCCCCCCGGCTTTGAGGGTTCCCTGAAGGACGGCACGCCGCAGAACGTCATGATTTACCATTACCAGGGCGAATTGAAGTCCGGCATGGGGGCGAGCGAGCTCGACAAGTTTTTCCGCGCCCGGCGCGAAAAGACCGTGGAAACCCGGCTGGCCGACCGGGGCTTGCCCGCGAGCCTGGTGAAGCCCTTTGAGATCCAATGGCAGAATGTCGCCCCGCCCGAGAAGGTCGGCGGCAACGCCTTTGGCGGTTTCGTTCCCTACATCATCATCATTCTTTGCTTCACCGGGGCAATGTATCCGGCGATGGATCTGACCGCCGGCGAGAAAGAGCGCGGCACGATGGAGACCTTGCTCTGCAGCCCGGTGAACCGCCTCAATATCGTGCTGGGCAAGTTTCTCATGGTGCTCACGGCTTCCGTAACCACCATCCTGCTTTCGCTGGGTTCGATGGGGGTGAGCGCGGCCATCGGGATCATGTCCTTTGGTGGCGGTTCCAGCGCCCCGGCGGCCGGGGTCAAGGCGGCCAAGGCGGCCGCGGCGGGCACGATTCCACTGATCGATCCGCTGGGTATCCTTGGGGTTGTCGGCATGGTTGCACCGGTGGCGATTTTATTTGCCGCGATATTGCTGACGATCTCGCTTTTCGCCAAAAGCTACAAGGAGGCGCAAAGCTACGTGTCGCCCTTGATCATCGTCGTCATCATGCCTGCGATGCTCGGCATGCTGCCCGGAATCGAGCTGAGCGCGAAGACCTCGCTCATTCC
>JAYVZM010000441.1:0-7696 GCA_043783345.1 Verrucomicrobiota bacterium | reverse complement strand
CCGCAACCTGCACGGCTGGTATTACTGGTATTCGGTCAGCGGCCCGCACGATGTGTTCGGGTATTTCCATCCCGCGCAGAAGCTGCTCGATCCCTACGCGCAGGCGGCCGTGGGCCGCGAGGGGCCCGGCATCGTGCTCGATCCCGCCTGGGTGGGGCGGGGCGACCGCAGCTTCGCCACGCCGCCGTGGCAGGACCTCGTCATGGCCGAGGCGCACGTGCGCGACCTCGTGGCGCTCGCGCCCCTGGGCCTGAGCAAGGACGACCGGCTCGGCTTCACCGGTCTGAGAAAATGGGTCGAGAGCCCCGACTTCTACCTGAAAAAACTCGGCGTGAACTGCGTCGAACTCCAGCCCGTGCACGAATTCGACAACCGCACGCGCGAAGAGTATCACTGGGGCTACATGACGGCGAATTTCTTCGCCCCCGCGAGCGCCTACGGACTGGACCCGGCCCACGCCTCGTCGGTGCGGGAATTCCAGGAACTGGTGGCGGCCTTCCACCGCCAGGGCATGGCGGTGGTGATCGACGTCGTCTACAACCACGTCGGCGAGCCGGCCCACCTGATGTTCATCGACAAGCTCTACTATTTCGAGCTCAACGACGACGGCACCCTGACCAACGCCAGCGGCTGCGGCAACGACCTGCGTTGCCGCTCGGCGATGACGACGCGGCTGATCATCGACAGCCTCGTGCACCTGATCGAGGTCTACGGCGTGGACGGCTTTCGCTTCGACCTGGCGGAGATCATCGGCGTGAACGTGCTGCGCGAGATCGAGGTGGCGGTGAAGCGGGTGAAGCCCGACGTGATCCTGATCGCGGAGCCCTGGAGTTTCCGCGGGCACATCGCAGCCGCGTTGCGCCCGACCGGCTACGCCTCGTGGAACGACGGCTACCGGAATTTCCTGCGCGACTACGTGAGCGGGGCGGGCGCGGCCGACAAGCTGGAGTATTACCTGAAGGGCTCGCCGTGGCACTTTGCCTACTGGCCGGCGCAGACCGTCAACTACACGGAGTCGCACGACGACCGCACCTGGCTGGATCAGATCACCGAGAACCGCGACTTCAACGGTTATCACCCCACGGCGAACGACCGGCGGCGCACGCACCTGATGGCCGCCATCCTGTTTGCCTCGGTCGGCATCCCGCTGATGGCGGCGGGGCAGGATTTCCTCCGCTCCAAATACGGCGTGAACAATTCCTATCAGCGCGGCGACCTCAACGCCCTCGACTACCACCGCCTGGCGCGCTTCCCGGCGACGCACGCCTATTTCGCCGGCTGGATCGCGTTCCGCCGTTCGGCGCGCGGGAGCCTGTTGCGGCAATGGTCGCGACCCTCGGAGGGTTTTTTCCAATGCTTCGCGTCGGCCGGCGGGCCGGGCCTGGTCGCCATCTACAACGCGGACGGCAGCCAGGGCCGGGCGCGGCTGCTCTTCGCCATCAATCCGCACCTGGAGGACGCGACCATCCCGATCGGAGAATACGGCGGGTGGGACTGGGAACTCATCGCCGACCACGAGTGCTTTTATCATGAAGGCGGGCATCCGCCGGGCGAGACGGTGACGCCGGACCTGTTCATCCCCGGACTGGGCTGCAGCCTGTGGCGGACGGAGCGGTGAGCGGGGAATGTAGGGCCACCGCTTGCCGGCGGGCCGCGAAAATGGGCCCGGCGACGAGCGCCGGCCACACACGAGGAGCACGGAACAGTAAAAAGCCCACTGTGCTGTGCGCATTTTTTGCGGATTAATCGCCGCCCCTTAATATGGCACGCATCGCGCTTGCCAACCCCGGGAGCGTGCACTTCATTCCGCATAACTGCCGGCATTTCCTGCCGGCCGTTTCAACAGATCACAACCCACCACTAACATGGCAGTCAAAGTAGCAATCAATGGTTTCGGCCGCATCGGCCGCCTCGTTTTCCGCGCCCTCGTTGAGCAGGGCCTCCTGGGCACCCAGCTCGATGTCGTCGCCGTCGGCGACATCGTGCCCGCCGACAACCTGGCGTATCTGCTCAAATACGATTCCACCCAGGGCCGCTTCGCCGGCACGGTGTCGTCGAAGAAGTCCGCGCCGGACAAGACCGAAGACGACGTGCTGGTGGTCAACGGCAAGGACATCCTGGTGGTCTCCGCCAAGTCCCCCGCCGAACTTCCGTGGGCCAAGCTGGGCGTCCAGCTCGTGATCGAATCCACCGGCCTGTTTACTGACGCCGAGAAGGCCAGGGGCCACATTGCCGCCGGCGCCAAGAAGGTCATCATCTCCGCCCCGGCCAAGGGCGAGGACATCACCATCGTGCTCGGCGTGAACGACGACAAGCTCGACCTGGCCAAGCACAGCATCATTTCCAACGCCTCCTGCACCACGAACTGCCTCGCGCCGCTCGTCCACGTGCTGCTCAAGGAAGGCTTCGGCATCGAGGAAGGCCTCATGACGACCATCCACTCCTACACCGCCACGCAAAAGACCGTGGACGGGCCGTCGAAGAAGGACTGGAAGGGCGGCCGCACCGCCGCGCAGAACATCATCCCCGCCAGCACCGGCGCCGCGAAGGCCACCGCCCTCGTGTGCCCCGAGGTCAAGGGCAAGCTCACCGGCATGTCCTTCCGCGTGCCGACCCCGACCGTGTCCGTTGTCGACCTCACCGTGCGCACCACGAAGGAAACCTCCTACAAGGACATCTGCGCGGCCATGAAGCGGGCCTCCGAGACCTACCTCAAGGGCATCCTCGAATACACGACCGACGAGGTCGTCTCCTCCGACTTCATCCACTGCAAAGCCTCGTCGATCTTCGACGCCGGCTCCGGCATCGAGCTCAACAGCAAATTCTTCAAGCTCGTCAGCTGGTATGACAACGAGTGGGGTTATTCCAACCGCGTCGTCGAGCTGACCCAGAAGATCGCCGCGAAGCTGTGAGGCAGCTCCGCTGCCTCAAGTAGCGAGCATCGAGTAGCGAGTAGCGAGCATCCACCGGCTCCTGCTCGCTTTTCGTTTTCGGCTACTCGCTACCCACTACTCACTACTTCCCCCTCCCTCCCATGCCCAAATTCAAAACCATCCGCGACCTCAGCCTGGCCAGCAAGCGCGTCCTCATCCGCGTCGACTTCAACGTCCCGCAGGACAAGGCCACCGGAGCCATCACCAACAACCAGCGCATCGCCGCCGCGCTTCCCACGATCAAACACGCCCTCGAACACGGTGCCTCGGTCGTGCTCATGTCGCACCTCGGCCGGCCGGATGGGAAGAAAGTCGCCAAGTTCTCCCTCAAGCCTGTCGCCGTGGAACTGGAAAAGCTGCTGGGCAAGCCGGTCACCTTTCTCGATGACTGCGTCGGCCCGGCGGTCGAGGCGGCGTGCGCGAAACTGGCGCCCGGCACCGTCGTGCTGCTCGAGAACCTCCGTTTCCACATCGAGGAGGAAGGCAAGGTGAAGCTCAAGAACGCCGACGGCACGGAGACGAAGCTCAAGGCCGAGCCGGCCCAGGAGGCCGCCTTCCGCGCCTCGTTGTCCAGGCTCGGCGACGTGTTCGTGAACGACGCCTTCGGCACCGCGCACCGCGCGCACTCGTCGATGGTGGGCGTCACGCTGCCGCAGAAGGCCGCCGGCTTCCTGATGGAGGCGGAGCTCAAGGCCTTCGCCGCCGTGCTCGACCATCCGCAGCGCCCCTTGCTCGCCATCCTCGGCGGGGCGAAGATCGCCGACAAGATTCCGCTCATCAAGAACCTCCTCGCCCAAGCCGACGAGATCATCATCGGCGGCGGCATGGCCTTCACGTTCAAAAAAATCAGCCAGGGCATGGAGATCGGCAACAGCCTCTTCGACGCCGAGGGCGCGAAACTAGTGCCCGAACTCGTCGCCCAAGCGAAGGCGAAGGGCGTGAAACTCGTCTTTCCGGTCGACTACATTTGCGCCGACAAGTTCGACGCCAACGCTGCCACCCAGAACGCCACCGATGCCACCGGCATCCCAACCGGCTGGATGGGGCTCGACGCCGGGCCGCAGTCCATCGCGCTCTACCGCGAGTCCATCCTGCGCGCGAAGACGATCATCTGGAACGGTCCGTCCGGCGTGTTCGAGTTCGAGAAGTTTGCCGGCTCCACCAAGGCCATGGCCGCCGCCGTGGCCGAGGCGACGGCCAAGGGCGCCATCACCGTGGTCGGCGGCGGCGACACCGCCACGGCCGCCAAGAAATTCAAGGTGGCCGACAAGGTCACGCATTGCTCCACCGGCGGCGGCGCCAGCCTCGAGTTCCTCGAGGGCAAGGTGCTCCCCGGCGTGGCGTTCCTCGAGTCCTGACGGACTCCAGTAGCGAGTAGCGGGTAGCGACTAGTGAGCATTACCTGACACTCGCCTAAATTTCTACTCGCTACCCGCTACTCACCACTCACTACTTTAAACACCATGATCCGCAAGAAACTCATCGCTGGTAACTGGAAGATGAACAAGACCGCCGCCGACGGCGTCAGCCTCACCAAGGACATCGTCGCCGAGATCGGCCGCGAGACGACGGTCGACATCGTCCTCTGCCCGCCGTTCACCGCGCTGGAAAGCGTGGCCCGGGCGCTCGAGGGTCAGGCCGTCAAGCTCGGCGCGCAGAACATGCACCCGGAGAAAAACGGCGCTTACACCGGCGAGGTCTCGGCGGAGATGCTCCGCGGGCTCTTCGTCTCGCACGTCATCCTCGGGCACAGCGAACGCCGCGCCTATTTCGCCGAGACGGACGCCTTCATCAACAAGAAGGTGCTCGCGGCCCTGGCCAACCAGTTGAAGCCCATCCTGTGCGTCGGCGAAACCCTTGCCGAGCGCGAGGCCGGCACCACCCTGGCGGTCGTGCAGCGGCAGCTCGAGGGCGGCCTCCAAGGAGTGACGAAGGACCAGATCACGACCGCGATCCTCGCCTACGAGCCGGTGTGGGCCATCGGCACGGGCAAGGTGGCGACGACCGCGCAGGCGCAGGAAGTGCATGCGTTCATCCGCGACCTGTTGAACAAGCTCTACGGCGCACCGCTCGCCCAGAAGGTGCGCATCCTTTACGGCGGCTCGATGAAACCCTCCAACGCCCCCGAGCTGCTGGCGGAGAATGACATCGATGGCGGCCTGATCGGCGGAGCCGCGCTCGAAGCGCGGTCGTTCATCGACCTCGTCAAGGCGGCGGCCGCGGCGAACTGAAACTTTTCGAGGCAGGTTTTTGGAGACGCGGCGACCTCGTCGCGTTTCGTCCTGCGGCGGGGTCGCCGCAGCTCCAGCCGAGCTTCCGTCCGGTCGCCTTTCCCGGTTTTGCGGGCTTGCCGCGGGTGAAATACCCTGAATTAGATGTCGGGCGATGCGGCGCCATTTCGGAACAATCAGTCTGATCCTCTGGGGTGGCGCCGTGGCTCTGTGGGCGGATTACCCATTCAGTGCGCCGGACTGGACGATCGAGGCGCAGTTCGCCGCTCCGCCCGCGACCGACCTCATTCTCACGCCGTCGCCCCAGGGTGACGTGAAGGCGAGCCGGTATTTTCTGGAGCAGGCGGGCGAGCGCTGGATGCTCATCCGCTTCGCCTATCCCCTGGCGATGTTGCCGGGGGAGGAGACGGGGGTCTACGAGAAGTCCATGGGCGACCTGATGCGCTCGCGCCCCGGCCAGCTGCGCACGCGGGAAAAATTCCAGCTCGGCGCCTACGAGGGCGAGCGCCTGGTCATCGTCCAGCCCCGTGAGAAGACCCTGCGCGAGATCCGGCTGCTGGTCATCGGCTCCTCGCTCTACGTGATCAGCGCGGAATGGCCGGCCCAGGGGATGGGGGCCGCGCGGGCGGACAAATTCTTTGCCGGCATCAAGCTCCGGGCGGACAGCTCGGACCTGCGGGTGGTGGAGGAGCGGGAGCGCTGGCGGGAGTGCGGAGCCGGCAAATTCAAGCTCCGCTACGATGCCACGCGCTGGTATCGCGATCCCGCCGACCAGGACTCCGGCATTTTCAATTTCCTGCGCGCCGACCAGAAGGCCGAGGCGCAGTTTATCATCGAGGATCACCCGCTGGAGGACGGGGACATTGCGAAGGCCGTGCTCACCACCGCCCAGGAAGGCGCCGAGTCGGTCACCGTGCGCAAACGCGGCAAAAAGCTGCGCGGAGCTGTGCCGGTGGTCGAGCTGGAGTTTGCCGCGCACGTGGAAAACACGACCTACGTGAATCACGGCTATTTCTACACCGGGCCGGAGGGGGCGGTGCAGCTGCGCTCCTGGGCCAAGGAGATGGAATATCACGATGTCTCCGGCGACATCACCGAGCTGCTGGACGGCCTGACGGTCAGCGCGGCCGGCCGCAAGTAGGTCGCGCCACCGGCACGGACTTTGATTCAGAAACTGATTCAACGCCTGCTCGCCGGCGCCTTCGATTCTCGCCGCCATCGGCTGCACCGACTTGCGCTCCCGCTCCAAGAGCAGGCCTTGCACGTAGACTCCCACCCCGTGCCGCCGCTCGCTCCGCCCGATCGGCTCGACCAGCTCCTCAAGAGGCCTGACAACGGGCTTGGAAAAAGCAGGCCTAACACTTAACTAAGTATTACTAGAGGAAGGGGCCCGTCAGGGCGGGGGGTGTGCCGCCGGCTGCCGCAGCGACCAGAAGATGTAGCCGATCACGCCGACACAGATGCCCGAGTCCGCGACGTTGAACGTCGGATAGACGTAGCTGCCGAAATGCAGGTCGATGAAATCGATGACATGGCCATGCAGCAGCCGGTCCGCGAGGTTGCCGACGATGCCGCCGCAGAGCAGGCCGAAGGTCATCTGGGCGGCCGGCTGCCGGAGCCCGAGTTGCCGGCGCCAGACGAAGACCGCCAGCAGCGTGCCGGCCGCCAGCAGGGCCAGGACCGTGCTGGCGCCGGTGAACATGCTCCAGGCCGCGCCGGTGTTGCCGACGTGCACGAGGTTGAAGAAGCCGGGGAAGACCGGGATGTGCGCGCCGGGCCCATAGCTGCCGAGGGGCAGCCGCGCGTTGATCCAGTGCTTCGTCCACTGGTCGAGCGCAAAAACCACCACAGCCAGCACCCAGAGCCGCCGGTAGGCGAGGAAGCGCTGGATTTTCGACTTGGGATTCTCGATTTTCGATTGGCCGACGGCGCCGGATTCAAGAGTGGCGGGCCGGCTGGATTCGAAATCTGACGGGTTCGGCAGGTTTGGTTTCAATCGAAAATCCGGAATCTAAAATCGAAAATGGCCTCACTCGCCGCCGTCGTCGTCGGCGGAAATCTTGCCGCCGTCTTCCTCGGTGCCGTCGCCGAACAGGCCGCCGCGTTCGATGGACCGGTGCGAGTGGCGCTCGACCTGCTTCTTGGCCTCGGCGGAATAGCGGGTGAACGGGACGGCGAGCAGGCGCTCCTTGGCGATGGGTTTCTGAGTCGATTCGCAGATGCCATAGGTGCCGGCGTGGACGCGTTTGATGGCGGCCTCGATCTCGGACAGGGCCTCCTGCTCGTTGGAAACGAGGCTGAGAGCGAAGTCGCGGTCGAAGGTGTCGGTGCCGGCGTCGGCCATGTGCTGGCCGTAGCCGGAAAGATCGCCCGAGTCGTCCTTGGCCGACTTGAGCAGGGTCTCCTCGGTGTGCTCGCCGAGCTGGACGAGGACGTGGTGGCGCAGTTCCAGGAGCAGGCGGTAATAGCGGCGGTATTTGTCGGGCACTTCGGACTCGTAGATCATGGCGGCGCGCGGCTTCTTGCCCTTGG
>JAYVZM010000440.1:0-7700 GCA_043783345.1 Verrucomicrobiota bacterium | reverse complement strand
CCAGGAACTGAAGATCAACCCCAACACCGCGCACAAGATCGTGGCGGCGCTGGTCGCCCAGGGCGTGCTCATCACGACCCCGGCCGTCGGCAGCGTGGTCGCGGAGCACACGCCGGGCGACCGGACGGAGCGGGCGGAACTGCTCGGCGCGGACCTGGAGCGGGTGGTGGTCGAGGCCCGCAAGCTCGGTCTCACGCTCGCCGAGGTCCAGGCGGGGCTCGCCACGCAGTGGAAGAAACTCAACCGCAAATAGGATTTCCCCATGAACATTATCGAAACCGACCGACTCACCCGGCGCTTCGCCGCCACCGAGGCCGTGCATGAGCTGACCCTCGCGGTCCCGCTGGGCAGTGTTTTCGCCCTGCTCGGACCCAACGGCGCGGGCAAAACGACGACCTTGAAGATGCTGGTGAACCTGCTCCTGCCCACGGCGGGCACCGCGCGCGTGCTCGGCGTGGACTCGCTCCGGCTGGGCGAGCGAGAGCTGGCCCAGATCGGTTATGTCTCGGAAAACCAGAAGCAACCCGACTGGATGACGGTGCGGCACCTTCTCGATTACTGCCGGCCGTTCTATCCGACGTGGGATCGGGAATTGGAGGCGAAGCTGCTCGCGCGATTCGACCTGCCCGTGGACAGGAAACTCAAACAACTCTCCCGCGGCATGCTCATGAAGGCTGTGCTGCTTTCCTCGCTGGCCTACCGGCCGCGGTTGCTGATCCTCGACGAGCCATTCAGCGGGCTCGATCCGGTGGTGCGCGACGATCTGACGGCCGGCCTGCTGGAAGCCGCGCAGCTCGGCGAGACGACCGTGCTGGTCTCGTCGCACGACATCGAGGAGGTCGAACGGCTGGCCGACCACATCGCCCTGCTTGAGGCGGGGCGCCTGCGCCTGACCGAGACGACCGATGCACTGCTCGGCCGTTTCCGGCGCATCGAGGTCGAACTCAACGGGTCCGGGGTGGACACCGCGTTGCCGGCCACGTGGCTCGGGTGGCGGAGCGAGGGTGGGCGGGCTTCCTTCATCGAGACGGGCTACGACTGCGAGGCGACGGAACGGGCCTGCCGCGAGCGCTTTCCCTTGGCGACGGTGCAGGCGCATCCGATGACACTGCGCGAGATTTTCATCGCCCTGGCCCGTTCGGGCCGCAACCAACCCCAAGGAGCCGTCGCATGAACCTCACGCTGCACCTCATCCGCAAAGACCTGTTCCACTTCCGCTGGGCCCTCCTCGTCTGGGGCGCCAGCTTCGCCTATCTGTTGCTGCAGGCAAACCTCACGCTGACAGGCTCTGTCACGTTGCGGGATTACTTTCAATTCGTCGCTCTGCTGCTGTTCGGGCTGCTGTCCGTCGGCTTGATCGCGGAAGTGATGCAGGAAGATCACCCGAACGACAGCAGCGGGTTCTGGCGCACCCGGCCGATCTCCCCGATCCGGCTGCTGACCGCAAAGCTGCTGCTGATCGGGTTCCTCTTCATTGGCCTTCCGTTGCTCGCAGTCTGGTTGAAAAACCGGGCGCCTGCGCTCCAGACCGTCCAATCCGTCCGGGAATACTGCCTGATCGTCCTGGTTCTCGGCAGTCTGGTCCTGTCTTTCGCCGCCGCGGCCGTGTGCACGAAAAGCGGCGCGCACAGCCTGCTGCTCTGGGTGACACTGATATTTTCCACCGCGACGCTCGCGGAGTTCCTCGGGCGGTTCTTGCCGGTGCTGAACCGGCAGATGACGGCACAGATGAATTCCCACACGGCGCTCGCAATTCTTTTCTTCAGCGTGGTGGTGAGCCTGGCGGTCATCCTGAACCAATATCTCAAGCGCCAGCTGGCGGTCTCCATCATCCTGATGGTCACGGGCGTGGTGAGCACGGCCCTGATCGGGACGATGTGGAGCTATTACTATTTCTATCACGCCTGAGCACCGGTCAGCCAGTCTCCCAAGTCGGACTCCGTGGCGATCTCGCGATAGAACTGGTAGTCAGCCGCGAGCAAGGATGAGTAAGACGGCTCGGCGAAGCGGCGGCAGTGCAGCAGCACCTTGGCGTGCTGGCCCGGGGCCCGCACCAGCCGGCCGAGCGCCTGGTTCACCTTCTGCAGGCCGGGGATCTGATAGACGCGCCGGAAGGCGGCTTCGCGGCCGAGCCCGGCGAGGGCGTCCATCCGCGCCTTCTGCACGGCGTTGACCTCCGGCAGCGAGGGACTGACCACCATGGCGTGGGTCACGCGCCCGCCGAGCAGATCGATGCCCTCGGCGAAGCTGCTGCCGAGGACGAGAAAGAGGGCGTCGGCGAACACGAGGCTTTCCTCGACCCAGGCTGTCTGGGCCGCGAGATCGGGGAGCTTGGGTTGCAGGGAAACGCGCAGCACCGAGCCATTGTGCTCCAGCGCGCGCAGCACCGACTCGGCATAGGCATAGGAGGGGAAGAAAACGGCGACGGCGGATGTCGCCGTCGGTTGAGAGTTGCGGGTTGAGCGCTGAGCGCTGGAAGCCCGATGCAGTTCCTCGACGGTGGCGGCGGTGGTGCCGTAGTGACTGGCGCGTTGCTTGTAGGTCGTCTCGACACGCAGGTCCACGGCGACGTCGTAGGCGCCGGCGCGCCAGGGGGTCGGGGCGTTGAGAGTGGAGTAGGCAGGGGTAGGGCGCGGAGTCCCTTCCGCGCCACTCCCTGGCGGGCAAGGGACTGCCCGCCCTACCGCGGCCAGTCCGCAGGCGGCCGCCATGCTGTCAAAAGGCTGCAGCGTCGCGGACATCAGGATCGCGCCGCCGAAGCCGCGCAGGGTCTCGCCGATGACTTCCGCCGCATCGACACAGGTGAACTCCAATTCGCCCTCCCGCGAAACCCAGAGCAGTTTCTTCAGCTTGGGATCGTTGAGAAAATCGCCCAGCGTGGCGAACTGCCAGAGCGTTTCCGCGTGGTGCGGGCCGAGCGCGGCATAATCCAGCGGCTGGGTGCTGACCAGATTCGCGAGCCTGGCCGCCAGGTCGTGGATTTCATCCTCGAGGACGGG
Source organism: Verrucomicrobiota bacterium (assembly GCA_043783345.1). GTDB lineage: Bacteria > Verrucomicrobiota > Verrucomicrobiia > Opitutales > Opitutaceae > Lacunisphaera. The sequence continues at coordinate 4,701 of JAYVZM010000440.1, read as the reverse complement.
GTCGAGCGACTCCGCCGGCCGGAGCGAGGCGAGCAGCTTCGTCCATTCCTCGATCGCGAGCACCAACAAGGCGGGCGCTTGCAGGTGGTCCAGCTCGGCGAGCAGCAAACGGGCATCGGTGTCGGTGGCCCGGTGCGAATGGGCGCCGGCGACCCGCGACGGCAGGTTGTGCGCCTCGTCGACCACGAGAAGGGTCTCCGCGGGCTTGAACCCGGGCTGCTCGAAAAACAGGCCGCGGTTGTCCGGCGAGAAAACGTAGTTGAAATCGCCGATCCAGACATCGTTGAAGGCGAGGGCGGTGCGGGTGATCTCGTAGGGGCAGATGAGGGCGTCGCGGCCGGCGGCGCGCAGGGTGCCAAGATCGTGCGGCTGGGCGTCGTCGAGGTAGAACTTCGCCAGCCCGCTCGAGGGCCAGCGCTCGGCGCAGTCCTTCAAGTAGTCGCAGCCATCGCGCACGCAGTGGAAGGTGTGGTTGACACAGTGCTCGCTCTTGTTGCGCACCTGCCAGAACGCCAGTCCCCCGGAACTTTTGTCATCTATTATATGACAAACATCCGGGGCCGTCATCTGTTCCAGTGTGTGGACGACCTGCAACTGGCCGGTGGACTTGCCGGTGAGCCAGATCAGCCGGGCGAAGCGGCCCGCGCGCATCTGCCCGAGGGCGAACTCCAGCACGCAGCCGGTCTTGCCGTAACCGGTCGGGGCTTCGAAGAGGACAACAGAGGACGGAGGACGGAAGACGGAGGCGAGATCCCGCTGGATGGTTTCCTGGCCGGGGCGGAGCTGGGCGAAGGCGGGTTGGAATTGCAGCGACCGCCGCCGCTCCGTGGCGCGGAGACGCAGGTTGAGGAACTCGACGAGGGCGTCGAGCTGGTGATGGACGAGCGCCTCGTCGAACGGGGTGAGCGGAATGGTTTGCGACAGGCCGGAGCCGGCCTCGACGAAGATGAGTTCGGCGCGGGTGCCCTTGGCGCCGAGGGCGCGGCGCAGGACGGCGTAGGCGGCTAGCTGGAGAAAATACGCCGGATACTCGGTGCGCAGGGCGGCTTCCTCCGCGGGCAGCGGGCGCATGACGCTCTTGATTTCGCGGAGCGTGTCCCCGAGGAGCTGGTCGATGCGGCCGGTGAGCGCGAACGTCCATCCGCGGTGCGTCAGCCGGCCGTCGATGGCGATCTCGAATTGCGCCGACGGCGATTCGGCGAGGGTGCGGGCGCGAAGCTCGTTGTGCCAGTGCTGGCCGAGTTGCGCGCGCCAGAGACCCTGCGGGCCGCCCCCGGCCTCGTGCGGGCCGAGCGTGAAGCCGGCGAATTCGCCGACACTCAGGCTGGCGGTCTTGTGTTCGAGAGAAAAGTCCATGTCAGCCCAGCCGGATCTCCGTTTCGGCGTGCACCCATTCCTCCAGGCGGCGGGTGATCCGGGCGACGGCGTCGGAGTCGGCCGTCTGGCCGGCGAGCGGCTGGTTGAGCAATTGCGCCGCGGCTTCGCGATCGGCGGCGGGGAGCTGCGGCCACCACTGCTGCTTCACGGGGTAGCCTTCATCGCGCAGGAAGCTGTAGAGGGTCTTGAGCCAGACGATGTCGGGCCGGCCGCCGGCGGCGAGCGCGGCGAAGCTGAAGCGCAGCAGATCGGCGACGACCGGCCGGGATTCGTCGGACACGGGATTGCGGTTGAGGAGCTTGGTGAACGCGGCGGCGGCTTGCAGGGTTTCGTAGGAGCGCCCGATGCCGGGGTGGCGGTGGAGGAAGCGATGCTCCTTGATGAACCAGGTGCGGCCCTGGTTGGAGGATTCGAGCCAGAGTTCGGCTTCGTCGAAGAGGTCCAGCCAGCCTTCGCTCCGCGGGGCGGAGCTACGGCGCGCCGAGAGGGCGTGGTTGGGCGTGGGTGTCCTGATCAGGCAGTGGAGGACGCCGTGCTCGCCGGAAAACGCGGTCAGCTGCTCGAACTTGTCCGCACCCGAAGGTTGCTTCGCGAGGATGAACGCCGAGGTTTGGAGCTGCTGGCCGGGCATTGGGAGTGAAAGTGAGGGTGAGAGTGAAAGTGGGAAAGTCCCTCTCACTTTCCCTTTTCACCTTCACTCCGGAACGAGGCCATCGCCTCGTCCGGACTGGACCACGTGGGGAGAACCGCGCCGCAGGAGATGACGGTCTTCATGCCCTCGGTGACGGACATGTCGAGTTCGATGACTTCCGCGCGCGCCAGATACATGAAAAAGCCATTGACGGGGCTGGGGCAGGTGGGGACGAACACCGCCCAGTGCTCGCCGGCGAGATGGCTGTGGGGTTCGCCGCGGGCCGTATTGGTCAGGAAGCCGATGGTGTAGGCACCCGGCCGGGGAAACTGCACGAGGACGACCTTGTTGAACTGGGTGCGGTCCTTGGCGCCGAAGGTTTCGATGAATTGCTTGACGCTGTTGTAGAAGCCGCCGATGCCGGGAATGCCTTGGATCAGCCGCTCGCCCATGGCGCCAAAGAACTGTCCGAGGAAAAGTCGCGAGACAAAGCCGAGCAGGGTGATCAGGCCCAGGACAATCACCGTGGTGAGGACATCCCAGACGATGCTCGGCAGGTAGATCAGCGCCTCCGGCAGGTAGGGCGAAAAGAGCGGGCTGATCGAGCCGCCGACGATGCCGATGATGATCTTGAGGGCCCAGATTGTCACCACCAACGGCGCGACCAGAAGCAATCCGGTGAGGAAGGCGTTGCGCAGGGATTTGATGCGTGTTTCAGGCATGGTCGGGCAAAGCGTCGGGCAAAGCGTCCAAGAGGCAAAATAAATCAGGCAAAACGGAACACAGGCAGCGCTTTTCTGCCGCGCAACAGGGTCATGGCGCGCTTTTCAGCGGCGCGCATCCGGCGCTTTTTGGCGGGCTGCAGGTCGTCATAGCCGGCCAGGTGCAACCAGCCGTGCACCAGATAAAGGGTGAGTTCGGCGGAGAAGGCTGCCTGTAGGGGCGTGCCTCGTGGACGCCCGCGGGCGGCGTCAAGCGCCGCCCCTACATATCGCGCCGCCGTGTCGGCGGAGACGCAGATTTCGCCGGCGAGGCCGCTGGCCGGGTCGCCCGCGAACGTGATGACGTCGGTGGCGGACGGATCAGCCATGAAGTCGGCGTGGACTTTCGCCAGCGCGGAATCCGTCAGGAAGACGAGGGACAGTTCGCCGGGTGGGACAGCCGACACCCCCCGATTCCGTCGCGGCGGGACGCCATCAGCCTTCGCGGAAGCTTCGGCCGACAGTCCCCTCTCAAGAGGGGACTCAAAGAAATGCCCGTCGAGGATCTGAATCATGCGGGCCAGGGCGCGCCGGGAGAAGCGCAGGCGCGGATGAGCGTTCCGGATGACCGTGGTTCGCGCGAAGATTGTCATCTATTATATGACAAAGGCTCAGTTGCCGGCGGTGCCCTCGCCGGAGGCCTTGGCGTGCTCGTAGGCTTCGATGATTTTCTGCACGAGCGGGTGGCGGACGACGTCGGAGGCGGTGAAGGTGTGAAACTCGATGCCGGGGATGTTTTTCAGGACGCGCGGGGCCTGGGTCAGGCCGGACTGCTTGGCGCGGGGCAAGTCGATCTGGGTGATGTCGCCGGTGACGATCATGCGCGAATCGTCCCCGAGGCGCGTGAGGAACATCATCATCTGCTCGGGCGTGGTGTTCTGCGCCTCGTCGAGGATGATGTAGGCGTTGGCCAGCGTGCGGCCGCGCATGTAGGCGAGCGGGGCGATCTCGATGACGCCTTTCTCGGACAGGGTGGCGACATCCTCGGCATCGAGCATGTCGTGCAGGGCGTCGTAGAGCGGGCGGAGGTAGGGCAGGATTTTCTCGCGGAGGTCGCCGGGCAGGAAGCCGAGGGTCTCGCCGGCCTCGACGGCGGGGCGGGTCAGGACGATGCGCTGCACCTGGTTCTTGAGGAGGGCGGAGATGGCCGCGGCCATGGCGAGGTAGGTCTTGCCGGTGCCGGCGGGGCCGATGCCGAACACGATGGGGCTCTTCTGGATGGCCTGCAGGTAGAGTTTCTGGCCGATGGTTTTCGGGACGACGCTCTTGCGCTTGGTGGCGATGACGAGCGGCTCGTTGAACAGGGCGCGCAGGCTGGCGCCGCCGTCCCGGGCGTAGAGGTGCAGCAACCGCACGAAGTCGGGGGTGCGCATCGCCAGCCCCTGGGTGCGGCCCGTGTTGAGCAGGGTGAAGAATTCCTCGGTGCGCGCGAGGGCCTCGGGAGGGCCGTCGATTTGCAGCCACTCGTCGCGGGTGACGAGGCGCACGGCGAGCGTCTGCTCGACGCGGGTGAGGTTCTCCTCGCTGCCACAATACAATTGCTGAAGGTGGCGGGCGTTGGGGTAATGGAGCGTCTTGGATTCGGGCACGGGTTTGGGTTCGGAAGACGAAGGACGGAATCAGGCCTTGGGTTTCAGGCTGTCGGCGACGGTGCGGAGACGTTGATACATGGCCTCGAGCGATTGCGGCAGCACGCGGGTCTTGCCGATCACCGGCATGAAATTGGTGTCGCCGGTCCAGCGCGGGACGATGTGCGCGTGCAGGTGGCTGATGCTGCCGCCGGCCGCGGTGCCGAGATTGAAACCGATGTTGAAGGCGTCCGGTTTCACCGCGGCACGCAGCACCTCCTTGCCGAAAATGATCTCGTCCATCAGGTCGGCGCGCTCGGCGGCGTCGTGTTCGGTGCGGTAGGCGTCGTCGCGGATCTGCACG
>JAYVZM010000439.1:0-2982 GCA_043783345.1 Verrucomicrobiota bacterium | reverse complement strand
GGTAAGTCTCATGGCCCTTGCCGGCGATGAGCAGGCAATCGCCCTCGCGGGCGGCATCCAGCGCGAGGCTGATGGCCCGGCGGCGGTCGTCCACGAACGTGATTTTGTCGGGCGCAACCACCCCGGCCTGCATGTCGGTGAAAATCTGGGGGAGCGCCTCGGAGCGCGGATTGTCGGCCGTGGCCCAGGCGAAATCGGCGAACTCCTGCACCGCGGCCGTCATGAGCGGGCGCTTGGTGCGGTCGCGGTTGCCGCCGCAGCCGAAGACGACGAACAACCGGCCCGGCGTGATGACGCGCAGCATGCCGAGAGCATTGCGCAGGGCGTCGTCGGTGTGCGCGTAGTCGACCAGCACGTTGTAGGGCTGGCCCTCCTCGATGCGCTCCATGCGGCCGGGCACCCCGGCGAAGCTTTTCAGCCGCGGCGCGATGACCTGCGGGTCGCGGCCCAGCGCGTAGCAGGCGGCGAAGGCGGCGAGCAGGTTGCTCACGTTGTAGCGGCCGATGAAGGGGCTCTCGATTTCCACCGCGCCCTCCGGCCAGACCAGCCGGAGGTGCGTGCTCTTGAAATTCAGGCGGACCTCCTCGGCGCGGATGATGGCTTCGGGCGATTCGCCGAAGGTGATGACCCGGACATGCCGCGGGATCTCGGCGGCCAGCTGCCGGCCGTAGGGATCGTCGAGGTTGATGGCCGCAGCCTTGGGCGCGGCGCCGACGGCGCCCGTGAACAGCCGGGTCTTCACCTGGAAGTAGGCCTCCATGGTCTTGTGATAGTCGAGGTGGTCCCGGGTGAGATTGGTGAAGACCGCCGCGCTGAACTGCATCCCGAGCACGCGTTGCTGGTCCAAGCCGTGCGAGCTGACCTCCATCGCGGCCTGGCGGCAGCCGGCGTCGCGCATCTGCGCAAGCATGCCGTAGAGCTCGAGCGATTCGGGGGTCGTGCGATAAGACGGCACCACGCGGGCGCCGAGGTCATAGTTGACCGTGCCGATCACGCCCACGCGCTGCGTCGGTGTGGCCAGCAGATGCTTGATGAGATTGGTGACGGTGGTCTTGCCGTTCGTGCCGGTGACGCCGATGAGATCGAGCGAGCGGTCGGGGAAATTGTAGAAACGCTGCGAGACCCGCGCGAGCGCGCGGCGGGCGTCGGCGACGTGGATGTAGGTGACGCGCGCGGCCGTGCCCGAGGGGATCTTCTCCGCGACGATGGCGACGGCCCCGCGGCTGATGGCCTCGTCGATGAAGGAATTGCCGTCGGCCCGGCGGCCGGGCAGCGCAAAGAAGAGGTTGCCCGCCATGACGCGGCGGCTGTCCATCGCAAGGCCCGAGATCGGGCGGTCGAGGTCGCCCTTGCTCGCAAGGACGTCGCCTTCGGAAAAATAGTCGGAGAGCTTGGGGGCCATTTTGAAAATTCGCTGGTTGTCGCGGGAAGAAGCGCGGGTGCGGTGGAGTGGCAGGGAGCGAAAAGCAGCGACGAGAGGATAGTTGGGCGTGAGATAACCGATCACCGGGCACCTCCCTGCATCGCGAGGAAGTTGCGGGTCGCGGGCGTCACAGGTTTGACCTCGAGATACTGGATGAGTTGCTCCGCGATGTGCTTGAACGCCGGCGCGGCAACGACGCGGCCGTAGGCGGTGCCGCCCGGAACCCGGGCGTCGTCGACGATCACCGTCAGGACCACCTCGGGCCGGCTCGCGGGGAAAAAGCCGACGAAGGACGCCACGTGGTGGGTGGTGGAATATTTGCCGTCGATGAGTTTCTGGGTGGTGCCGGTCTTGCCCGCGATCTCGAAGCCGGAGATGTCGAAGCCCTTGGCCGTGCCTTCCCGCACGACGCCGGTCAGGAGCTGCGCGAGCAGGGCGGCGGTGCTGGGCCGGAGCACCTGGGTGCGCTTTTCCGGACCGAAGGTGCGGATGAGGTTGCCGTCCGTGTCGCGGATTTCCTTGACGATCTGCGGCCGGAGCAGCGCGCCGCCGTTGGCGACCGCGCTCATCGCCATGTGGATCTGCAGCGGCGTGGCGGCGATGGAGTGGCCCATCGGCATGCGGGAGATCGTAAGCCCGTCCCACTTGTCAGGCGGCTCGAGCATGCCGCGCACCTCGCCGCCCAGGCCGAAGGCGGTGGTCTGGCCGAAGCCATAACGGCAGGCGTAGTCATAGAAGCGTTGCTCGCCGAGCAGCATGGCGAGCTGGGCGGCGCCGCGGTTGCTGGAATGGGCGACGATGTCCGCCACGCTGAGCATCCCGAACGGCTCATCCTCCTTGGGCAGCTTCAGGGTGCGGCCCTTGTAGTCGATGGTCTGGAGGCCGCAATCGAAGGTGGTCAGCGGCGTCACCACGCCCTCGTTCAAGGCGGCGCCGGCAGCGACGATCTTGAATGTCGACCCGGGCTCGATCATGTCGGTGATGGCGTAGTTGCGCTGGGCGTCGAGCGGGGCCTTGCCATAGTTGTTGAGGTCGAAGCTGGGATAATTGGCCAGGCCCAGGATGGCGCCCGTCATCGGGTCGCTGGCGATGATGGTGGCGGAGTGCGGCTGGTATTTCGCCGCGAGGCCCTTCAGTTCGTCCTCGATGATCTGCTGGACGACCGAATCGATGGTCAGCACGACGTCGTTGCCGTCCTGCACCGGCACCTCGCGCGTCGGAACTGCGCGAGCTCGCGCCGGGCGCCGTCCTGCTCGGACTCGATCCAGCCGTCCTCACCCTTGAGGTAGAGGTCGAAGTGGCGCTCGGCCCCGGTGACCGAGTTGCCCTCCTTGTTCACGTAGCCGATGAGGTTCGCCGCGAGGCCCCCACCCGGGTAGACCCGGCGGTAGATGCGCTCATGGGTGAGGCCGCGAATGTGCAGTTTCTCGATCTGGTCAAAGGTCGGCTCGTCCAGGCCCTCGCGGAGCTTGACCCAGCGGTCACGGGTCTGGCCGTCCACCTTGCCGTCGCGGTGGTCGGCCTCGATCTTGATCGGTCGCATCGCGGGGGAAAAGGCC
>JAYVZM010000438.1:0-7720 GCA_043783345.1 Verrucomicrobiota bacterium | reverse complement strand
TTGATGATGCGGTCAACCGTCTTCGGTGCGTTGTTGGTGTGCAGGGTGCCGAAGACGAGCATGCCCATTGAGGCGCACGAGAGCGCAAGCTTGATGGTTTCCATCTCGCGCATTTCGCCGAGAAGGACGATGTCGGGATCGTGACGCATGGCGCCTTTGAGCGCGGCGCCGAAGGTCTGGGTGTGTTCGCCGACCTCGCGGTGGACGATCACGGATTTTTTGCACTGATGAACGAATTCAATCGGATCCTCGATCGTGATGATGTGCCGGGCGAAGTTCGTGTTGATGTAATCGATCATCGCGGCGAGCGTGGTCGACTTGCCGGAGCCGGTGGGGCCGGTGACGACGACGAGGCCCTGGTCGAGGTGGCAGAGTTTCTTGAGGGCCTCGGGGAGGTTGAGCTGGGCGAACGAGAGGATCTTCGCCGGGATCTGGCGCAGGACGGCGGCCTGGCCCCAGTGGTTGTAGAGGTAGTTGGCGCGGAAGCGGGCGAGGCCCTCGACTTCGTGCGCGAGATCGAGATCCTTGCGCTCGAGGAAGTCGGCCCAGCGCTTCGGCGGACAGATTTCCTTGAGGTAGGCCTCCATCTGCGTGGCGTCGATCGGAGTGTCGCCGATGACCTGGAGCGAGCCGGAGATGCGGGATTTCGGAGGCAGGCCGACGGTGAGGTGCAGGTCGGAGCCGCCCTTTTCGAGCATGGTGCGGAGGAGGGAGTCGATGGCGGCCATGGGGAGAAAAGGCGGAAGGTCTGAAGGACTGAAAGGCTGAAGGGCTGAAGGTGTTTGGGGATCGATCAGGCTATCGCGGAGCGACGCGAATGGGGAAAATGCCTGGCATTGTCATGCTGATCCCGCCACGGCGGGAGAAGAATCCATGTTTCGGTAGCTGCCGCCGGTGACGGCGCGGCCAAACACTCACGCGTTCGGCTACGGAACTCTGTGCGCTCAGGATGACGGGAAACGGATGTATCGGGAGCGACCATGGGGTCAGACTTTTGCGCCGAAGGGCTGGATGGTGCTGGCGGACGGATCGATCTTCTGGCGGACGTTGCGGGTGCTGACATTGATCAGCGCGGTCTCGCGGGAGATTTTCTTCTGCTGGAAGAGCTCGAGGACGACGTTCTCCATGATGCACATGCCCTCCTTGACCCCGGTCTCCATAACGTTGCGCAGGCCGGCGGTCTTGCCTTCGCGGATGAGGGCCTGGATGGCGGTGTTGGAGATCATGATCTCGCAAGCGACGACGAGGCCGCCGCTGGTGGCGGGCAGCAGGCGCTGGCAGACGACGCCGCGGAGGCTCTCGGCCACGCTGGCGCGGATCTGCGTCTGCTGCGCGGGCGGGAAGACATCGAGGAGGCGGTTCAGCGTCGTCGAGGCGTCGCTGGTGTGCATCGTGCCGATGACAAGATGGCCGGTTTCGGACGCGCTGATGGCCATCTCGATCGTCTCGAGGTCGCGGAGTTCGCCGATGACGATGACGTCGGGATCCTCGCGGAGGGCGCCCTTGAGCGCGGTGAAAAAGGACTTGGTGTGCGGACCGACCTCGCGCTGGGTGACGTTGCAGCCCCGGGGCGGCTGGACGACCTCGATGGGATCCTCGACGGTGATGATGTGGTCCTCGCGTTGCTCGTTGAGCTCGGCGACCATGGCGGCGAGCGTGGTGGTCTTGCCGGCGCCGACGGGGCCGGTGATGAGGATGAGGCCGTGGTGGTAGGAGAGGAGCTTGCGGATGGCGTCGAGGTTGCGCAGGCCGAGTTCGCCGAGCTTGGGCATGGTGGCGGGGACCATGCGGTAGGAGCCGGACGGGCCCCACTTGTGAAACATCAGGTTGACGCGGTAGCGGTGTTCCGCGTCGAGCGCCAGCGCCAGGTCGTAGTCGCGGCGTTCGAGGAAAAGGTTTTTCTGGTGCTCGGCGAGCAGGACCGTGTTCATCCGCAGCGATTCCTGGTCGGTGAGGATGTGCTCGGTGATCGGCGTGAGCGCGCGGTGTTTGCGGATGAAAGGCCTCGAGCCGGCGGAGAGATGCAGGTCGCTGGCGCCGTGGGTGCCGGCGTCGATGAGCAATTGTCGGACAGCCGCGGCCAAGGCCGCGTCGTCCAGCGAGGCGATCCGGTCGAAGGGAAACTGGGGAACGCCGCCGCTGGTCCTGGCCGTGGCGGTCGCGGGTTGGCCGGCGGGCGCAGGCGGGGCGGGTTCATCCTCGTCCAGGAGCGGGTTGCCCGGGGGCGGTCCGACCTCGGCACGGGCCACGGCGTTGCCCGCGAGGGTTTCGAGCAGCTCGACGTTGCTGACGAAGCCTTCATCGATGAGCTTCTGGGCGAAATCCATCAGCTCGCCGTCCTTACCCACCATGCGCATGACGGCCAGCGCCTGGTCGCGGTTGAACAATTTTTGGTCGAGGCCGAGCCGGATGAGCCAGAGGATTTCGTTCTTCATGCCGTGCGAATGGGCGGAATGCTCCAAAGCCAGCGCCGGTTTGCAAGAGCCGACTGAGCGGCGGAGCTTAGTCGCGGCCGTTGACGGCCCGGTAAGCCAGCGCGGCTACCGCACCGCCGGACAGATCGGACACCAGGTAGACGCCGAACTGCTTGAGCGATTCGAGACCCATCGTGAACACCCCGAGGCCGACCGCGGGATTGAACGCGCCGCCCGACACGCCGCCGACCGCGACGGCGCCGGTCATCACCGTCATGCCGATGGCCAGGCCGTAGAAAGAGTTGCCGGCGGTGCCCCTGGCGGTGGCGACATTCAGCACCACCCAGGCGAGCGCGAAGGTGAAGAGGAACTCGACGATGGCCGACGGCACGGTGCCGTGCAGGGCGGGGCCGCCGGCCGGCTTGCCCCCGAAGAGATAGGTGACGATCAGCGCCGCGACGAGACCCGCCGCGAACTGCGCCACCCAATAGGGCGCGATGTCCTTCGTCTCGCACTTGCCGCGGAGGAACACCGCGAGGGTGACGGCGGGGTTGAAGTGTCCACCGGAGACATGGCCGCCGGCGAAGATCATGACCATGAGCGCGGCGCCGATGGCGAGCGGGGCGAGCGGGGCGCCGCTGCGCACCGCCATGCCGACGGTGAACACGAGGAAGAACGTGCCGATGAACTCAACGAGGTATTTTTTCATGGGGAGGTGGGTGCGCGAAGGTCTTTTCCCTGATCGGAACGAGCGAGTCGAGCCGCAAGGTGGGCCGGGCGGGCGGGGTTGGCCAGCGACCTTGGTCGCGCCCAAGAAAGCAGCGCGTGCAAGCACGCTGGCCTACGAGCCGATCGTCGCTTCCGCGGCCGAGAAAAACTCCGTGCAACTTTCGGTCCATCGTGAGAGTCTTACCTTCATGAGCGTCCTGCGTCTCCTCATGGCGGGTTTGATCGCCGTCGCTGCGATGATCGGGGTCTTGTTGACCGCGGTCGTGGTGATTTTCACCGGACTGATGGGGTGGCTGCTGCAGGCGTTCGGCCGGAAGGCGGGCCCGGTCGCCCCGCAACCGAACCAGCAGGCGACGGCACCGACGGATGAGGTGATCGACGTCGTGGCCACCAAGGTGCCGGACGAGCCGGGTGAGCGTTGAGGCGAAGCAGCAGAAACCGCGGGAACGCTGATGAACGCGGATAATTCAGCGGCCAAGCCAATGGCCGAAACTTGGCCCTAAAACCTTATCCGCCTCTATCGGTGTTATCCGCGGGGAATCCCGTTCAGATCCTTCTGACTCAAACGGCCAGACCGCGCCCTTCGCGCAGGCCGGCGGCGTAGGCTTCGAAGACTTTCCTGATTTCGTCGCGCACGCGGCGGAACTGCGCGAGGATCTCATCCTCCGTGCCGGTGGCGTGGGCGGGATCGTCGAAGCGCCAGTGGTGGCGGTTCACCTGGCCGGGGTAGATCGGGCAGGCCTGGTCGGCGTTGCCGCAGACGGTGATCACGGTGGTGATCTGCCGGTGGAGGAATTCTTTCATGTGCTTCGAGGTGTGGGCGGAGAGATCGAGGCCAATCTCCTTCATCACCTGAATGGCTTTGGGGTGGACATAGCCGGCGGGCCGGGAGCCGGCGCTGTGCACCTCGACGAGGTCGCCGGCGGCGGCGCGCAGGATGCCCTCGGCGAGATGGCTGCGGCAGGAGTTGCCGGTGCAGAGGATGAGGACGTTGGGCTTGGGCATGGGAAGAATTCAGGGGGTGGGAGGATACCACCGACGCTTGAGCCAGCCGGCGACGTGGACGAGTCCGATGAGAGCGGGCACTTCGACGAGCGGGCCGACGACGGCGGCGAAGGCGACGCCGGAGTCGAGCCCGAACACCGCGATGGCGACGGCGATCGCGAGTTCGAAGTTGTTGCCGGCGGAGGTGAACGCGAGCGCGGCGGAGCGCGGATAATCAGCCCCCAGCCGTTTTGCCATGGCGAAGCTGACGAGGAACATGATAGCGAAATAGATCACCAGCGGCAGGGCGATTCGCAGCACGTCAACCGGCAGCCGGACGATGGCGCCGCCCTTGAAGGTGAACATGACGACAATGGTGAAGAGCAAAGCGCCGAGGGTGAGCGGTGAGATACGGGGAAGGAAGACCTGCTCATACCAGTCCTCGCCCTTGAGCGGAACGAGGAGCACGCGGCTGAGCACTCCCGCGGCAAAGGGGATGCCGAGATAGATCATCACGCTCCAGAAGATATCGAGCATGCGGACCGGCACGATGGCACCCGCCAGGCCGAAATACGGCGGCAGCACGGTGATGAAGACCCAGGCGTAGAAGCTGTAGAAGAGGATCTGCGCGATGCTGTTGAGGGCGACCAGTCCGGCGGCGTATTCGGGGCTGCCTTTCGCGAGGTCATTCCACACGAGGACCATCGCGATGCAGCGGGCGAGGCCGACGAGGATGAGCCCCACCAGGTAGTCGGGGTGATCGCGCAGCAGCAGTACCGCGAGCAGGAACATGAGCACCGGTCCAACGATCCAGTTCTGCACCAGTGAAAGCGTGAGGATGCGGGTGTGGGCGAAGACCGCCGGCAGTCTCGAATATTTCACCTTCGCGAGCGGCGGATACATCATGAGGATGAGGCCGAGCGCGATGGGGAGGTTGGTCGTGCCCACGGTCAGCGGCGCGAAGAACGCCGCCGGGTCGACGATGAAGAAATTGCCGAGGAGCACGCCGAGCCCCATGGCGGCGAAAATCCAGACCGTCAGGTAACGGTCGAGGAAGGACATTCTTTGCGCGACGGATTCGGTCATGGCGGAGGCGGGTTTCAGCGCGAGAGGCGGAGCAGTTGGTGCCGCGGGACCGAATCTGCGCAACCGCAGTCCATTTTTGGGTCGAGCCGTTCGAACTTGGCCCGATCGCGGCGGAGTTGCGGTTCTTCCGCCAAGGCATCCTGCAGGCAGGCCAGGTTGGCCGCGAGCGCGGGCGGGGGCGGAGAGGCGAGGGAGTAGATTCGCCACGGGCCGCGCTGCTGGGTCACGACCAGGCCATGGCGGCGGAGGTAGGCCAGGTGGCGGGAGATTTTTGCCTGCGGGAGCTGCAACACCGCCTCGAAATGACAGACGCACAACGACCGCTGCGTCAGCAGATGGATGAGGCGCAGCCGGGTGGCGTCGCAGAGGCAGTCGTAAACTTGCAGCAGCTTCACGCCGGACAGCAAAACCGGTGCCGGCATATTCGCCAAGGCAAATATGAATTCACGGCGGCGCGTCACGCGAATGTCACCCGGATCGGGGGGACCGGCCGGAGAAAACCGGGGCTTGCTAGCGGGCGCGGGCGGCGTTTCCATGATCCTTTGCACAAATGAAACTCATCGATCTAAACCGCCAAGGCGGTATCGGCGCCAATTCACTCTTACTGATGATCGGCGACCTTAACATTCTGGTGGACTGCGGCCTGAACCCGAAGACGCCCGGCCTCGGGGCGCTGCCGGACCTCTCACTGCTGCGCGATATCGAGCTCGATCTCATCATCGTCACGCACTGCCACCTGGACCACATCGGCGGGCTGCCCGTTGTCATGCGCCAGCACCCGAAGACGCCGGTGCTGCTCACGCAGACGAGCCGCATGCTGATCGAGAAGATGCTGCACAATTCCGCCAACGTGATGCAGAAACAAAAGGAGGAGGACAACATCCCCGGCTACCCGCTCTTCACCCACAAGGAGATCGAGGGGCTGGCGAAACGTTTCGTCGGCCTGCCTTTCAAGAAGGTCAAAAAGATCAAGGGCAAGCGGGGCGAGGTCGAGCTGATGTTCCACCCCTCGGGCCATGTGGCGGGCGCTACCGCCGTCGAAATCCACCATGGCCTGCGCAAGATTTTTCTCACGGGCGATGTGCTGTTCGAGCACCTCCGCACGCTGAAGGGCGCCCATTTTCCCATCGGCCACTTCGACACCCTGATCATCGAGACCACTCGCGGCATGACGGAGCGCGCCTACGGCAAGGAGCGCGTGCACGAGATCGCCCGGCTGATGGATTCGATCAACGACACGATTGCGAAAGGCGGCTCGTTCCTGCTGCCGGTGTTCGCGCTCGGCCGCATGCAGGAACTGCTCGCGGTGTTTCACGATGCGCGGCGCTTCGGCCGGTTGATCGAGTGCCCGATCTACGCGGGTGGACTCGGCATCGGGCTGTCCGAGCTGTTCGACGAGTTGTCGCGCAAGACCAAGGATGTGCAGTTCGACCGTCGCATCCTCCACGATCTGAAGCTCCGCAAGCTGCCCAAGAAACTCGTGCCCGGCCAGGAGCCGCACCAGAAGGGACTCTACATCGTCAGTTCCGGCATGCTCGTCGAGCGCACGCCCAGCTATGCCCTGGCCTCGGGCCTGCTCGGCCATGCGCGCAACACGATCGGGTTTGTCGGCTACTGCGATCCCGACACTCCCGGCGGCAAGCTGCTGGCGGCGAAACCGGGCGCGAGCTTCCTGTTCGATGCCTTCGACCTGCGGGCCAAGGTCCGGGCCCGGGTCGAGCGCTTCGAACTCAGCGGCCACGCCGAGCGCGGCGAGCTGCTGGAGTTCGCGGTGCAGACCAGGGCGCGCAGCATCGTGCTGACGCACGGCGATCCCGACGCCCGCGACTGGTTCAAGTCCCAGCTTGCGGAACAGCTGCCGAAGGCGCGGGTCATCGACCCGATTCCGCTGCGACTGTATGAGGTGTGATGAGGCAGTCTTGAGCAGGGCCAGTCTCTGACTGGCCCTGCTTCGTTGGAAAGAGCCGGTCAGAGATCGGCCCTACTGTTGCATTCTTGCTCTCGACTCTTTGCTCCCAGCTCTCAGCTTTTGCCCCCATGGCCACGCCTGAAGTCCCCAAGATCATCTTCTCGATGCTCGGCGTCTCGAAAAAAATCGAGCGCAAGGAGATCCTCCGCGACATCTCGCTGTCGTTCTACTACGGCGCCAAGATCGGCGTGCTCGGCCTCAACGGCTCCGGCAAGTCTTCGCTCATGCGCATCCTCGCGGGCATCGACACCGACATCGACGGCAGTGTGCATTTCGAGCCGGGTTACACCGTCGGCTTCCTGCCGCAGGAGCCGTCGCTCACCGCCGGTGCCACCGTGCGCGCCTGCGTCGAGGAGGGTGTGAAGCACCTGACCGACCTGACCGCCGCCTACGACGCGAGCTGGGACGAACTTTCCGAGGCGGCCGACGACAAGGCCAAGGACGCCATCAGCGACAAGCAGGCGAAGCTGCAGGAAAAAATCGAGCACCTCGGCGCGTGGGATGTCGCGCCGCTGGTCGAGCAGGCGATGGATGCGCT
>JAYVZM010000437.1:0-7727 GCA_043783345.1 Verrucomicrobiota bacterium | reverse complement strand
CTGTGCCACTACGGGGTCGTCTGCGTGCTACCCACCAAGGAGAAAACCCGCGTCAAGCGCGCCGACATGGCGCCGGGCTTCCAGATGCTTTTCACCGGCACCAAGCTCGGCTCGCTCACCGCCGACGAAAAGGCGTTTCTCGCCACGGCCCACGGCAAGGCGCTGGTCGCGCTGAAGAAAAACATCACCCCGCTCGGCTTCTCCGCCTGCTCGCTCGCGGACAACACCGTCACCGGCACCGACGCGAACTATCGCAGCGTCTGGGCCCGCGATGGCGCCATCACGGTCTGGTGCACCTTGCACCTCGAGGACGAGGACATCCGCGCGGCGCAGCTCGCCACGCTGGAGACGTTGCTGAACGCCACCTCGCCGACCGGCCAGATCCCGGCCAACGTCCGCATCGCGGACGGCCAGCCCGACTACTCCGGCGTGGGCAGCATCGCGTCCATCGACAGCGGCCTGTGGGTCATCATCGCCATCTATCATTACGCCGTCCGCACGGGTGACCACTCGCTGCTCTACCGGCACGCGGATCGGCTCCAATCGATCATGAACTGGCTCAGCGCGCAGGATTCCAACAACGACGGCCTCCTGGAGATCCCGGAGGCCGGCGACTGGACCGATCTCTTCGGGCGCAGCTACAATGTGCTCTACGACGAGGTGCTTTGGTTTCACACCAACGTCTGCTACGGCCGCATCCTCGAACTCATGGGCCAGTTCGCCAAGGCCTCGGACTACCTGCGGTGGTCGCAGCGGATTCGCAGCCGCGTCCTCGACATCTTCTGGCCGACCACCAATCCCGGAACCGAGCCGGTCCCGTCGGATCGGAATCGCTTCGCCGACCGCCAATCCGGCCTCGGCGATGCGCAATACCTCCTCGCTGAAATCACCCCCTTTGCCTTCAACTGGCGCTGCGACACCTACGGCAACATCCTCGCGTTCCTCCTCAACGTGCTCGACGTCGAACGTTCGCGCACCGCGTTTCGCTTCATGTGGGGCGTCGGCGTCAACCAGCCCTGGCCGGTCGCCAACCTCTACCCCGTGGTGCAGGCGGGCGACCCCGACTGGCGGGCCTACTACACGGTGAACCTGCTGAACCTTCCCCACCACTATCACAATGGCGGCATCTGGCCGTTTGTCGGCGGCATGTGGGTGCGCTTCATCCACCGCCTCGGTTTTCACGAGGTCGCCTGCCGCGAACTGCTCCGCCTGGCCCAGCTCAACCAGCTCGGACGCGACCACGAATGGGAATTCAATGAATGGGCGCATGGCCAGACCGGCCGGCCGATGGGCAAAGCCTACCAAGCTTGGTCGGCCGCGTCGTTCATCCGCGCCTGCCAGGAAGTCGAGGCCGATCCCCAGAGTCTCGACGACGCCTAGTCAACATGGGCGTTAGGCCCGCCCAACTCCCCGCCGGCCGTTTGTCCTCGCGAGGGGAGGAGGCGATTGGGCCGGGACAGAGGAGCGGAAAACGAAGGCATCTCATCCGATCAAGACGGAATGGCATGAAGAATTAGCCGTCTCCGCCACGGCATTATGGCGGACGATGACTCTCTGCCAGCCGGCGGCCGGGCGTAAACTTCAATAGAACAGGAGGGCTGACGAGGTTCATACCCCATTGGCAACCGCGAGAAATCATTCGTGTTCCGATCCGCGGCGGCTCCACCCCATACGCGCTCATGGTTATTGCCTAGGAAATTCCCCGGAGGGGTTGCTGCGGCTGCTCCCGGATATCCCGACTTCGATTCTCCTTTTATAGTCGGACCGGTCGCCGGCTATTCCGCCGCGTCCAACCAATTCAAGGAAAACAAAAATGAACTCCATCACCCTCAAGGAAATTTGGAAAGTCGCCAAGGAGAAGCTGAAGCGCAAATATGCCAAGCTGACCGACAACGATCTCGCCTATATCGAGGGCGAAGCAGATGAAATGCTCGGCACCATCCAGCGCCGGACCGGCGCGTCGCGCGAGGAATTGAAACAATACCTCCGCGACGAGTGCGGCTGCAATTGTTGACGCTGCCTCAAATGCGCAGAAGCCCGCCCGCCACTCCCCGTCAGTCCGCTTGCGGGGTCACGCTGGCGACCCGCCGGCCTCCCGGACGTCCGGAATCCCCGCGGGCCGGAAGGAACAATGCCGCACCGCCGCGTAACTAACCCTGCAGCCCGAGCCTGGTTCAGCATGGCATTCCGATTTTTTCCACGCGGCACAGCCGCCTTTTTTTTCCTCATCCTCGCCACCGGCCTGGTCGGCGTGGAACGGATCGCCGTCGACCACGCCTACGTGACGGCCCTCGCCGAAAAGCTGGCCGCCGCCGTCTACCGGCCGGCCCCGGCCACCCCGCAATATTTCCGGGAACTCAATTACGACAACTACCGCCAGATCAATTTCAAACCGGACATGACGCTGTGGCGCGACAGCCACCGGCCGTTTCAGGTGCAGTTCTTCCATCCGGGATATCTCTTCACGCAGATGGTGCGGCTGAATGAATTCTCCGACACCCATGTGCAGCCCATCCCGTTCGGACATAGTTTTTTCGAATATCACGATCTGGAAGTCCCGATGCTCAGCCGGTGGGGCCTGGATTTCGCCGGTTTCCGCGTCCTCCATCCGCTCAACCGGCCGGAAAAGTGGGACGAGGTGGTCGCTTTTCTTGGCGCCAGCTATTATCGGGCCCTGGGGCGCAACCAGGTCTATGGCGCCTCGGCGCGGGCCCTCGCCCTCAACGCCGGCGGCCCCGCCACCGAGGAATTTCCCATCTTGCGCGAGTTCTGGCTCGGGAAGCCGGAGGCGGGAGCCAGCGCCCTGACCGTGCATGCCCTGCTCGACGGTCCCAGCGTCGCGGGCGCGTATACGTTTGTGATCACGCCCGGCGGGGAAACGCTCGTCGAAACCCACGCCACTCTTTTTTTTCGCCGAACGGTGGATCGGGTGGGCTTCGCGGCGCTGAGCAGCATGTTCTGGTTCGGCGAGGGCACGCCCGCCCGCTTCGGCGATTTTCGCCCCGAGGTGCACGATTCCGACGGACTGTTGGTGGCCCCGGACGCGAATACCCGGCTCTGGCGCCCCCTGCGCAATGCGCCGGAGCTTTCCCGCACGGAGTTCGACGCACCGGCCTTTGCGGGCTTCGGGCTGTTGCAACGTGACCGGGATCTGCGCAGCTATGCCGATTGGGAAAGTGCCTTCGAGCGGCGCCCCAGCGTCTGGATGGAGCCGATGGGCCCCTGGCCCCCGGGCAGCGTGCATCTCGTGGAAATGCCCTCGAAAGACGAGTATCACGACAATATCACCGTCTTCTGGTCGCCGCGGGACCCGATTCCCCCCGGACGGCCGCTGGAACTGGCTTGGAAGCAACACTGGTCCACCGCCCCCACCTTCGGCGGCCCGCCCGGCTGGGTCGAGGCCACGCGGCAGACCAGTCGCGCCGCCACGCCGGAGCGCATCAGATATGTGATCGATTTCAATGCCGCCTCGCTCGCGACAATCCCGGCGAGCGCCCGGCTGACCGCCAACGTTACCGTGTCCCCGGGGGCGAAGTTGACGCACAGCCAGGTGCTGCGCCATGAGCCGGAAGGCTCGTGGCGGCTCGTGCTGGATCTCGAGGCCACCCTCGACAAACCGGTCGCGGACATCCGGGCTCAGTTGCTGCTCGATCAACAGCCCTTGACGGAAATCTGGACGACCCGCTGGCAGCCATGATCTCCCCTCCCCCATCCTCCCGGGTTGTCGCGGCTGACGCGCCGCGGAAATCCACGGCGTATCTGCTCGCCTGCGGCCTGCCCCCAGCCCGGGCCGCAGCGCTCAGTGCGCTGGTCGCGACGGCGTCGGCTCCCCGGGATGCGACCCGCAGCTTGAAGGACTCCCGCTCCGACCTGTCCGCGGTCCTTGAGGTGATCGATCGCTGGTCGGTGGAACTTCTGCCAGGGGCTCCGGGCGAATCGCCTGAATTCACCGCCCGCCGGGCCCGGGCGCGAATGTTGCTCGCCCAGGTTCCTGTCCGCTGGCCGGATTGTTTCCTGGCCGCGCCGGCCCCCGATGGAGTGCGGGCGGCGGTGGAACGCGTGACATTGGAAGCGGCGCCGGGCTTGCGGCAAACGACCATGACTCCGCAGCCCCTCGATCTGGGCCCGCTTTCGGATGTCGCGGACGAGACGTGGCGGACCTTCGACAAATGGCCCGTGCTGCGCGGACTCACCATGTGGACCCTCTTCTTCCTCCTGCTCGGCGTGGTCTTCTACACGGTCCGGTTCTGACGCCATGCCTCTCCCTCCGCTATCCACGCTGCTTACCCCCGCGCGCATCACCCGGCGGCGAATGGCGATGCTCACCTTCGTGATTTTTGTCACGGCCACGGCGTCGCTGCTCATGGCCGATCTGCTGTGGGGCACCCCGCTCGCCGGTTGGGCCGGTTTGGTCTGGCTGCTGTTCACCGTGCTCATCGCCCTGGTTTCGTTTGGCGCGGCCCACGCCTTTTTTGGCTTCCTGATCCGCCGCCCGGGAGGCGATTCCTGCGCGATCACCCGCAGCCTGCCGGCGGAGGAGGAAGCCACCATCCCCCTCGCTCCCACCGCCCTGGTGTTTCCCGTCTACCATGAGCCGGTCGCGCGGATTTTTGCCGGCGTGCAGGCGATCTACCAGTCGGTGGAACGCACCGGCCACCTGGAGCACTTCCATTTCTTCGTGCTGAGCGATTCCCACGATCCCGACCAGTGGGTGGAGGAGGAACTGGCCTGGGCGCAGCTGGTGGCGACGCTCGGCGCCGGCGGACGCCTCTTCTACCGCCGCCGCCGCGTGAACTCGCACAAGAAGGCGGGCAACATCGCCGATTTCTGCCGCCGCTGGGGCCGGCGCTACCGCTACATGTTCGTGCTCGACGCCGACAGCATCATGAGCGGCGAAACCATGGTGCGGCTGGTCCGGCTGATGGAGCGGAATCCGCGCTCGGGCCTGATCCAGACTGCGCCCACGCTGATCCGCGCCCGCACGCTTTTCGGACGGGCCCTGCAGTTTGCCTTCCGCCTGTATGGGCCGATCTTTCAGTCCGGCCTGAACTACTGGCAACTGGCGGAGGGCAACTACTGGGGCCACAACGCCATCATCCGGCTGGCGCCGTTCATCCAGCATTGCGCCCTGCCCGGCCTGCCGGGCCGCGAGCCCTTCGGCGGCAAGATCCTCAGCCACGACTTTGTCGAAGCCGCGCTGTTGCGGCGCGCGGGCTGGGCCGTGTGGCTCGCCGCCGACCTGCCGGGCAGCTACGAGGAACTGCCGCCGACGCTCATCGATTTCGCCCGGCGCGACCGGCGGTGGTGCCAGGGCAACCTGCAGCACATCTGGATCCTCTTCGCCCGCAGATTGCACGGCATCAGCCGGGTCCACCTCTTCCTCGGCATCTTCGCCTACAGCGCGTCCCTCCTCTGGCTGATGTCACTCGCCCTGGGCACCCTGCTCGCCATCGGCTTCGTCCGGACCGGGCTGACTTGGCTGCCGGATCCCGCGCTGGTCGACGTGCTCGGGCTGAGCCCCCGGTGGCAGGCGTTCGGCCTCACGGTGTTCACCTTCTCCCTGCTCTTCGCCCCCAAGCTGCTCGCGGTGGCGGATCTGAGCCGCCATCCCCCGGGCGTGGCGGCTTTTGGCGGCCGGCTCCGCCTGTGCCTCGGCATCGCCCTCGAAAGCCTGCTGTCGATGCTGCTCGCGCCGATCCTGATGCTCTTCCACGTCAAATTCGTCTTCGCCACGATCCTGGGCCGCGGCGTGCGCTGGGCTGCGCAGCGGCGCGATGGTTACACCACCTGGCGCGAGGCCGTGGCCACGCACTGGGCCCACACGTTCGTCGGTCTCGGATGGATCGCGCTGCTGGCCGTGTTCGCCCCCTCGCTCCTCCTTTGGATGGCTCCCGTGCTGTTGGGACTGTTGCTGTCGATCCCGTTCTCGCAGGTAACCGGGCGCGAAAGCCTCGGCCAGCGCGCCCTCCGTCACGGCCTCCTGACCACCCCGGAGGAACTCGCCCCGCCGCGCGAACTAAAGGACGTCGCCGCGCTGATCACCCTCGCGGCCGCAACGACCCCGCCGGGAGGAACCCGCGGGTTCATGCGCGCCGTCGTCGATCCCCTCACCAACGCCGTGCATGCCTCGCTGCAGCGCGAGCGGCCGCGTCAATCCGCCGCCACCCGGCGCCACCTCGAAACCCTCGCGGAAAACCTGCTGCGCGAGGGCCCCCGCGCCCTGGCCCCGGCGCACAGAACCATGCTGCTCTCGGACCCGGGAACGATGGACCGGCTCCATCGCGCCGTCTGGACGCGACCCGCGGATCAACTCGCCGCCTGCTGGAACGAGGCCACCGCGGAGTATGAGAGTTCCGCCGCAATCCCGGTCCCGCCCCGGGCCGGGCTGACCCGCGACCGGCCGTTGCGACCGGAGAATCTGCCTTTCGCCCCGCAAGCCGAGGGGGTAGGCTCCTGACGTCCGGGAAGGTTCCCGGGCGACGGCAAATAAAGTCCGGCACCCTTCCCGCTGCCGGACGGACAAAAATGCGCCGTCATGAAGTTGCATTCCAAGTCGATCCGCTTCCTGGTGACCCGGCTGGCCCGGGCCTATGGATTCCTCGATCCCGTGGCGGTTCTGGCCCGGCTGCGCGGATTCTCCCAGCACTCGGAAGTCAGCGAACCGATCGAGTTGCTGCGCGCCGGCATGCTGTTTCACGCGCGGGGCCTCGTGAACACCAAGGCCATCCAGCACAACCTCGACTGGATCTGGCCCTACTGGGTCGAGCGGCAGTTCAATCCCGACGATCCCTCCTTCATTCCCCGCGCCTTCTCGTTCAGCCACATCAATCTCACGCACCGCAACTGGACCGCGGTCGGCCAGCCCGACATTCCCTTCTATCCCATCGTCGACCCGCGCGGCCTCGTCACGCCCTTGTTCGACGGCTGGTCCCTTGATTTTTGGTTTGTGCCCGCGATGGGCGCGCCGCTCTTCCCCTCGAAGCTCGACCATTTTGAACAGGAACTGCGACCCGGCAAAAATCTCTCCGTGCGTTCCGTCGCCAGCCGCGATGATTTCGCTTTGGTCAGCGAAGTCGAACTGCTGGTGCAGGACCCGGCGCCGGTCTGCCAGGTCCGGCTGGGGGCCAGCGGCCTGCCGCCCGGTCAGGTCGCCGTCGCCCTGCGGCCTTACAATCCGGAAGGGATCAGCTTCATCAACCGCATCGAAAAACTGGCCGGGGGCGCCGGCTGGCTGATCGATGGCCGGCATGAGGTCTACTTTGGCCGCCTTCCCTCCCGGCATCTGTTCTCGACCTACGTCGACGGGGACGTGGCGCTGCGTTTCGGGGACGAGACGGGCGCGGCCGACGCGCGTTGTCCGGCGGGCATGGCCACCGCCGCGGCGCTTTTTCCCGCCGACGACTTTGCCGCCGGGCCCCTGCTGATCCATGCGCCCATCTACGATGAGCTTCATCCGACGCGCCGCCCGAAATTGACGCGCACCACGAGCTGGTCCGCCGCCCGCGAGGGACTGGCCCGGCTCACGCTGCCGGCGCCGCGACTGCAGCGACTCTACGACCTCGCCCTGGCCGGGGTGGTCTTGCACTCGCCGGAGGACGTCTACCCCGGCCCCTATACCTACAAGCGCTTTTGGTTTCGCGACGCGGTCTTCATTATGCACGCGCTCCTCACGCTGGGCGGCACCGAGCGCGTGCGCCGCGCGCTCGACCGCTTCGCCCCGCGGCAGC
>JAYVZM010000436.1:0-2995 GCA_043783345.1 Verrucomicrobiota bacterium | reverse complement strand
GCGGCGCTTCCTATCTCACCCGGACGTTGCATCCCGCCCATTACACCGGCATCGACCTCAATCGCACCGGCATCGCCTTCTGCCGGCAACGCCACCCGATCGAGGGTCTCGATTTCCTGGAGGGTGACGCGCAGAACCTGATGTTTGCCGACCACACCTTCGACGCCGTCATCAACGTCGAGGCGTCGCACTGCTACCCGGACTTCCCCCGTTTCCTGAGCGAAGTCGCCCGCGTGCTCCGGCCGGGCGGATACTTTCTGTATGCCGATTTCCGCTTCAGCGAAGGCGTCGCCGAATGGGAACAGGCGCTGGCATCCGCCCCGTTGCGATTGCTCCACTCGCGGGTCATCAACGCCGAGGTGCTGCGCGGCATGGATCGGAATTCCGAGCGTTCCCTGGCCTTGATCGTCCGGCATCTGCCGAAATTCCTGCACTCGCTCGGCCGGGATTTCGCCGGCATCCGGGGCTCGCGCATTTATACCGCGCTCCAAAACGGGCAGCTCTCCTACCGGTCGTGTTGCTTGGTGAAGCCCTGACCGGTCTGCTCCGCCGGTTTTTTGAGAAATCTCTCCCGGCGCGAGCCGCTCCGGCCCTGCGGTCCGAGGCGTTCCCCGGGGACGCCGTAGGGTTTGCGCCGATAGCCCGGGCGCGATGGATCAGCGGCGCAATTGATCTGGAAATCCTGCATGCGCTGGAAAATGCCGAGCAACAACTCCGGCTGCGCGTAACGGTCGAGACCGGCGCGTTCGAGCACCAGCAGGAGCTCATGCACCGCCTCCAGGGTGGAAAGGCAGCCCTCCTGCGGCTGCTGCTTGATGATGTAGCGGCTGGGCGCGGCGGGCGTGAACATGATGCGCGGCAGTCGCTGGAGGCTCGGACTCAGCCGCAGCATCTTCCGCGCCCCGCTCCACGTGGCATCGAGCAGGAACACCACCAGGCGGCGGTGCGCGAGCTGAGAGCGAAGAGCTGAGAGCCTGGAGCCTGAGGATTCTGCCTGACTCCCGGCTCTATGCTCCATGCTCTCTGCTTCGGAGAGATTCACCGCCGTGACGCCCGGATAGAGCAGCACGGGATAGTTGGCGGGATCGTTGATCAGCGGCTGCACCGAGTCGTGGTCGTCGAAGCCCTTGCCCATGTGCAGCTCGCTGTTCGGCAGGCAGAGGTGCGTCAGCCGGCCGGTGCCGGCCTTCTCCTCCTTGAATTCCTTCGGGTGCTGCAGGAACACAAAATGCGTCCGCGTCTCCATGGGCAGGAGCGAGGGACACCAGCACAGCGCCTTTGGCCAAAAACAGCGGTAGCACATTTCGCGACTCATCGAATGAACCAGAAGCCAGGTCCTGTCCTTTGGCGAGTTTCGAGCGGGAAAAACGTAACATTCCGGCTGTTGCAAGGTCTGTCGTAAGGAGTAGAGCATCATTGCATCACCTTATTTCCCCATGAAGACCCGCCGTGCCTCAGCCTCACCCGTGGGTGAGTTGCCCGCCAAGATCGCCGCCGCCAAAAAGAAAGCCGATGCCGCAGCCCACGCGGCAAAAGCAGCGAAGGCCGTCTTCAAGAATGCCCGCAAGGCCCACAAAAAGGCCCGGAAAGCCGCCAAGACCGTCCGGCGCGATCTCAAGGTTCTGGGGAAATTGCTGGTCGCTGCCCGCCTGGCGGCGAAGCGGGCGAAGACGGCCACGACGCGAAAACCGGTTCGCCCCCGCAAGGCGGCCCCGCCGTCAGCCGCGGTTGTGACGCCGATGATGGTGCCGGTCGAACCGGCGATCATTCCCGTGGCCGCATCCCCGGCGGACAACCCCGAGCGAAGCTGACGGCGCGGCGGTCGGCCTTCGCAGCGGCCGCGCGCGTCCGCCCGGTGTCAGGCCAGCAGCTTTTCCATCACGGCATTGGGCAGATCGACCCCGCGGACGCGCACCGTCTGGTGCTTCACCAGGTGAAAACCCTGCCGTAGAAAGAAAGGCTGGGCCGTGAGGCTGGCCTCGGTATGGATGCGTGGCAGTCCCTTCATCCTTAGCGCTGCTTCGGCTGCCGCGTAGAGCGTCGCCGCCACGCCTTGGCGCTGGTGCGCGTGGTGCACATAGAGAAAGTCAAAGTAACCGGAATCGTCCCACGAGCAGAATCCAATGATCTTGTCGCCCAGTTCGGCCACGAGCACTTCCTCACTTTGGAGCTTCTGCCGCCAACGATCGAGGTCGGGTTCCGCCGGCGCCCAAGCGTCGATCTGGGTCTGACTGTAGGAGCCAAGCGCCACATTGTGGACGGTGTCGTGAAACAGCCGCACCAGCGCAGGCAAATCGTCAGGGTGGTAAGGGCGCAGTTTCATGAGAGACCTCCTACCCAAAGAAAAAGGCGCCCCGCTTGCGCGGGACGCCTTTGAAGTTGGTCGCGTGAGGCGAACGTCGGCTTATTCGTCCTTCTTGGAGGCCTCGTCGAAGATGTCGCCGAGGTTGGTCATGTCGGAGGCGCCGGTGTTCTTGGCGAACTGGTCGTAGGTCGCCGTCTCGGCGGCGAGCTGCTCGGCCGAGTAGTTCGCGGCCTTGATGCTCAGGCCGATGCGGCGCTGTTCGCGGTCGATCTTGATGACGCGGGCCTGGACTTCCTGGCCGGGCTTGAGCACGTCCTTCACCTTGTCGACGCGGTCTTCCTGAATCTGGCTGATGTGCACGAGGCCATCGATGCCGTCCTTCAGTTCGACGAAGGCGCCGAAGGTCGTGAGCTTGGAGATCACGCCCGGGACGACGTCGCCGATGCGGAAGAAGCTGTCGATGTCCGTCCACGGATCGGTCGCGAGCTGCTTCATGCCGAGGCTGATGCGCTGCTGGTTCGGATCGACGTCGAGAACGATGGCGTCCACCTCGTCGCCCTTCTTGAGCATCTCGGACGGGTGGTTGATCTTGCGGGTCCAGGACATGTCGGAGACGTGCACCATGCCGTCGATGCCTTCCTCGAGTTCGACGAAGGCGCCGTAGGTGGTCATGTTGCGCACCTTGCCGCG
>JAYVZM010000435.1:0-7737 GCA_043783345.1 Verrucomicrobiota bacterium | reverse complement strand
TTGCTCAAGGAATCTGTGGTCACCGACCGGGGCGAAATCAGAAAGTCCTTCATCCGCTCCTTGTCCTGGTTTGTCGGAGCTCTGGTCCTGGCCAGTCTTTGTTTCACCGAATCGTTTATTCCCTCGGACTCCACTCCTGACAACTCTCGGCGCGGGATCGCCTACTCCATTTATATCGGGAGCAGCTTTGCTCTCTATCTTTTTCTCGTAATCCAGACTTACCGGCAAATGCGACTCCAGACCGGCATCCGCCGGATCGAGATGCAGTTTTTGACCCTCAATGCCGGTATCGCCTGTCTCCTCGCCATCATCGTCAACAGCATCGGCTATTATCTGAATCTCCGCGCCATATCACGGCTGAGCCCGCTGATCATTCTTGGCTTCTATGTCCTCACTGCATGGGCCGTGACGGTGCATCGCATCTTCGACTCCCGCCAGGTCTTTCTTTCAGTGGTGCAACGTCTCGCCATGGTGCTGGCCCTTTGTTTGGGCCTTTTCGGGGGCCAATGGCTTTTCGGCATGTTCCTGTCTTCTCCGGCCGACCTGGTGGTGAGCGTGGCTCTGATTAGCTCGGTCGCCTTTCTCCTCGAGCGCAAATCCCGCGAATGGTTTCACCTGAGTTCCGAGCAGAATGTCGCCACCACCCGCCGCGCCGTCATCGACCTGGCCCGCAGCGAGCCCAATCCCGACAAACTCGTGGCCGCTTTCGAGGGGCTGCTGCGCAGCTGGGGCCAGGCCAACTACGCCCGGCTACTCTTTGACAGCGGCGAAGTTTACGCTTCCGGCGATCTCGAGTTCGCCAAGGACCGCTCCGCCCACGCCGCCCTCTGCCGGGCCGGCTGGAGCACGCCGGAGAGCCTCCAGCGCCAGCGCGCCGAGCCCGGCTTGGTCGACCTGCGCCAGTTTCTGACCGAGTTTGCCCTCGGCCTGGTCGTCACGGCGCCGCGCGGCAGCCCCACCCCCTCCCTGCTGCTCGCCCTCGGCACCAAGGCCAACCATCGCCCCTTCACCTACCCCGAGGTGCAGCAGGCCCAGGAAATCGCCGAGTTCATGGACAACATCCTGGCCCGGTCCCGCCTCACCATGCAGGCCCGCCAGTCCGAGCAACTCGCCACCATCGGCCTGCTCGGGGCCAGCCTCGCCCACGAGATCCGCAATCCCCTCGTCTCGATCAAGACCTTCGCCCACCTGCTGCCCTCCCGCTTCGACGACCCGGAGTTCCGTCGCCGCTTCAACCTCCTGATTCCCGCCGAGGTGGACCGCATCGACAGCCTGACCCAGCAGCTGCTCGACCTGTCCAATCCCCGCCGGCACGAGATGGAACGGATTTCCTTGCACGCCGTCGTGCGGGAAACCACCGACCTCATGCTCACCCGCGCCACCGAGACCCGCGTCGCCATCACCACCACCTTCGGCGCCGGCGCCGACACCATTTGGGCCGACCCCAGCGCCATCCGCCAGGTTTTACTCAATCTTTTGATCAACGCCTTCCAGGCGCTCGAAAACCAGGAGGGCGACCGCCGCGTCGAGCTTCGCTCCCGCAATTCCCCCAACGGCAGCGTCATCCTCGAAGTCAGCGACAACGGCCCCGGCATCCCCCCGGAGCAGCGCACGCGCCTCTTCCACCCCTTCGTCTCGACCAAGACCAAGGGCATGGGGCTTGGGCTTGCCGTCTGCGCGGATATCTTGCACGAACATCGTGCCACCATCATGGTGCCAGACATCGGGCGCCCCGGCGCCACCTTCCGCATCACCTTCCCATGCCCGCCACCCTCATCCTGACCACTCCGGATACCGGCCTTGAGGCAGCATGGAAGAAGCAGCTGCTCCCCCGCGAACCCGCCCTCTTTGTCCGCCCCGCCGACCTCCAGCGCGAACTCCTCCGCCCCGGCTCCCGCGTCTGGATCACCGACATCAACGACCCCCGCACCCGCCTCGCCTGCGACCCCGCCACCTTGATCATCCTCGTCGGCCAGCCCAACAGCGTGCCCTTCGAGCAGGCCCGCCAGAACCGCGCCGCCCGGCTGTTCCTCGACTACGACGAAAGCCGCGCGCGCCTCGCCGAGACCGTCGGTCTGCTCGAGGAAATCACGGACAAGAACGCCCAGTTGCATCACGTTCTGGAACGCTCCCGCCGGAGCGAAGCCCCGTTCCCCCGCGAGGCCCCGCCCAGCCCCGCCGAGCCCGCCGAGTCCTGGGACTTCCTCGAGAGCGCACTCCATCATCTCGGCGACCGCGACCGCCTGCTCGACGAATTTCGCCGCGCCGGCCGCTACATCCTCAAGTCCGGCAAAGTGCTCTTTTTCTTCCGCCAGTTTGACGCCTTCGTCTCCGACGACGGGGCGCACCGCTGCCCGGCCGGCCATCCCCTGGTGCTCTGGCTCGAGGACCATCCCGCCGCCCTCGACTTCGCCCATTGGACCGGTGCCGACGATCCCGCCCTGGATGCGCCCATCCGCCAGCAGCTTCAGGGCTGGGGCGCCCGGCTCCTCATCCCCCTGCACGCCCACGGCCAGCTCCTCGGTTGGATGGCCCTCGGCCCGCGCGCCGACGGCGCGCTTTATCGCGAGGCCGACATCTTCCGGGCCGTCCTCCACGGCCGCCTGCTTGAGCGCTGCCTCGAACGCTCGGCCGAGATCGAGGAACTCCGCCGGGTCGAGACCGCCATCGCGCTCCACGCCAAATACCTGCCGGGCGCCCGCGTGCTTTCGCGCGCCGAACTCAACAGCCCCGAACTGCCCGTCGAGGTCCGGGCCGTCGCCAGCGAGGCCCTGCACTCCCAGAAATTCGTCCAGCAGCCCGCGCGCGTGCCCTATCGCTTCCGCGTCAAGGCCGGCCCGGTGCCCGAGATCGACGGCGTCTGGATCACCTGGGAGGAAGCTGCCCCCGAGATCGAGCGCATCCGCGCCGAACACGAGCAGCACCGCGGCGAACTTTTCCGGAACCTCGGCCTCACCCTGAGCCACGAACTGTCCAATCCGCTCGTCTCCCTCGTCACCTTCGCCCAGCTCCTCTCCCGCGGCAACCACACGCCGGCCTCGGCCGGCGCCGCGGCCCTCGCGCAGGAAGTCTCCCTCTCCTCCGAGGTCGTGAAACTCCAGCGTCTCTCCGAGCACGCCGCCCTCCTCGGCGAAATCGCCCAGCCCGTCGCCAAGGCCACCGATCTCAACCACCTGCTCACCGAGCTCGCCACCAGCCGTGGCCTCGCCACCCGCTTCTCCGACGAGGCCCTGGTGTTCAAGGTCGATCCCGTCCTGCTGCGTTTCGCCTTCGGCGCCATCCTCGACGCCATCGCCGCCAACCGGCCCGACGAGGGTTCGAACAACCTCATCCTCACCCTGCGCACCGTCGGCGACGAGCACGCCGGCCAGCGCACCGCCATCGTCACCATCGAGGGCAAGCGGCTCGAACTCGACGGGACGCTGCCGCTCCCCGAACCGGGCGCCACACCCAACCAGGGCCGCCTTTCCGTCTTTCTCGCCCGCGAAATCCTCCGCCTGCACCACGGCGTCCTCCAGGCCGGCCCCGGCATCAAGGGCACCGACATCCAGATTTCCTTCGGCTCGCTCCGCGGCGCCAGTTGATCGCCCCTTCTGTCGCGGCAGGGCGGGACGGCGCCGGGTGCGCAGCCTCGGCGGCTGGGCCTGCCGCTTAGGAAGAATTAATCCCCACTTGCTCGGGATGATCCCCCCTGCTTCACTGCCCGCGTCATGGAAATCGCGATCGCGCTCCTCTCCCTCGCCCTCGGCGCCGCCTTGGGCTGGTTCATCGCCCAGTCCCGCTCCGCCGCCGTCAATGAGCGCGCCCGACTGCTGGCGGTCGATCTCGAATCAGCCCGCCTGCGCCTGGCTGAAATCGAAAATCTGAAATCCAAAATCGAAAATGCCCTCGCCGCCGAACGCGCCTCCGCCGCCGAGAAGATCTCGGCCCTGACCGATGCCCACGATCGGCTGACCAATTCCTTCAAGGCCCTTTCCGCCGACGCCCTCCGCTCCAACAACCAGTCCTTCCTCGAACTCGCCCGCGAAACCTTCGGCAAGCTCCACCAGCAATCCGCCGATGAACTCGGCAAGCGCCAGCAGGCCATCGACTCCATGGTCAAGCCGCTCAAGGAATCCCTCGAAAAGGTCGACGCCAAGATCGGCGAAATCGAAAAGGCCCGCGCCAGCGCTTATGGCCAGCTCTCGGAACAACTGAAATCCCTCGGCACCGCCCAGACCTCCCTCCAGGCCGAGGCCGCCAAGCTCACCACCGCCCTGCGCTCGACCACCACCGCCGGCACCTGGGGCGAACTCCAGCTCCGCCGCGTCGTCGAGATGTCGGGCATGAGTTCCTATTGCGATTTCACCGAGCAGCAGACCGCTGCCGGTTTCCGCCCCGACCTCATCGTCCGTCTGCCCGGCGGCCAGCAGATCGTCATCGACGCCAAGGCGCCCAACGACGCCTACCGCGAGGCGGCCAACGCCTCCGACGACACCGTGCGCACCGCCAAGCTCGTCGAGCACGCCGCCAAGGTCCGCAGCCACATCGACGCGCTCGGCGCCAAGGATTACTGGGCGCAGTTCCAGCCCTCGCCCGAGTTCGTCGTGCTCTTCCTGCCCGGCGACCAGTTCCTCTCCGGCGCGCTGCAAGGCGACCCATCGCTCATCGACCGGGCCATCGCGAAGAAGGTCCTGCTGGCCACGCCCGCCACGCTCATCGCCCTGCTCAAGGCCGCCGCCTACGGCTGGCGCCAGGAATCCGTTTCGAAAAACGCCGAGGAGATCGCCGACCTCGGCCGCCAGCTCTACGACCGCATCGCCGGCTTCGCCGACCACCTCGACAAGGTCGGCCGCGGCCTGGAGACGGCCAGCAAATCCTACAACGCCGCCGTCGGCGCGTTCGAGGGCACCCTGCTGCCCGGCGCCCGCAAGTTCGCCGAACTCGGCGCCCAGGGCACGAAGGCGCTCCCCGACCCCGGCCCCATCGAAACCACCCCGCGCGACGTCCTCAAGCGTGCGTAAAAACCAATGAGCCCGTCGCATTCCCTCGAAGGCATCTGGCAGCCTGTCTCCGCCGAGCACGACGGGGAAGCCGCACCGAAGATGGTGCTCGACCGGATGGAGATCGAACTGGCCGGCGGGAAATACACCGTCCGCTTCGCCGGAGTGGCCGCCGACCAGGGCACCTATAAGGTGGACGCCGAGGGCCTCACGCTGGTCGGGGTCAGCGGCCCCAATGCCAGCCTCACGATTCCCTGCCTCTACAAGTTCGCCGGCGGCGGCGCCCTCACCATCTGCTATGGGCTCGGCGGCACGCGTCCGCCCTCCTTTGCCACTGGGAAAGGCCAGCAGCGCTACCTGGCCAACTATCGGCGGAAGCCGGGCCGGACGGTGTCGTTCTAAGGCGAACGCCATCGCCGCGACCATCGGGCATCGCGAGCCAGCTCGCCTCCCACAACCAATCACTTTCTTCGCCGACACAGCCCTCCTGAGGTTTCCTTTGTGCTTTTTGTGGCCAATCAATCCGTCGCCATGCACCTGTCCGCCCTGCATATCTATCCCGTCAAATCCTGCCGCGGCCTGAGCGTGTCGTCCGCCGAACTGGGCGACCACGGGTTGGTCGGCGATCGCCGTTTCATGATCGTGAGCGAGGCCGACGGCCTGTTTCTCACTCAGCGCAGCCATCCGCGCATGGCGTTGATCGAGACGGCCCTGACCAAGGAGTCCCTGATTCTCTCCTCACCCAACCACCCCGCCGTCATCGTTCCGCTCAATGTCTCCGCCGGCCAGCGCCGCGTCACCGTCTGGAAAAGCACGGTCAACGCCGACGATTGCGGCGATGAACCCGCGGAATGGCTGAGCGTTTTCCTGGGCTCGCCGCTGCGACTCGTGCGGATCGGCGGCACTTATCAACGCCCGAACCTCAAGCCCGCGGCGCAGGCTGGTGATGTCGTTTCGTTCGCCGACAGCTGCCCCTTCATGATGATCAGCGAAGCCTCCCTCGCCGACCTCAACGACCGGCTCGTCGCCCAGGACGAGGAACCGCTGCCGATGAACCGGTTCCGGCCGAACTTCGTGCTCGCCGGCTGCGCGCCCTACGCCGAGGACACCTGGAGCGGTCTCCGCATCGGCGACGCCATCTTCCGCAGCGCCGGCCCCTGCACCCGCTGCCCGATAACAACCACCGACCAACTGACGGCCAAGCGGGGCAAGGAACCGTTGAAGACGCTCGCCACCTACCGGCGCAATCTCACCGACCCCACCGACGTGAACTTCGGCATCAACCTGATCCACGAAACCAAACGCGGCACCATTCAGGTGGGCGCGAAAGCGGCTATCCTCTAGTCGCGCCCCACCACCGCGCATGGAAATTTTCCAAAGACTCGTCAGCCATGAGGTCCTGCTGCCCCTCGGTGTCTCGCTTTGCTTTGTCGGCCTCATCCTCCGCGGCTTCGCCCGCAGCAGCCGCCGGGCGATTGCCCTTCGGCGCCAGCACTGGCTGCACACCCGGAAACCCGGCGAACCCGATCCAATCGACCAACAAACCGGCTGGTTCGAGAAACACCTCCCGACGATCGCGAACACCGCGGCTGTCGGCGGCCTGGTGATCGCGCTCGCCGCCTTTTTCCGGGCGTAAAGGTCGCGGGCTGCAATCCTGCAGCTCGTTAGCCTTGTTGGCGTTTGGCGGCTATGGCTCGCAGCTCCTTGGCTGTGAGGAGGTCCTTCTCGCGGCCCATTGCCTCCTTGGCCTTGATCAAATCCTCCAATGAGATCACCCGGCAGCGACGGCCAAACAGTGGGATTTCCACTGCGTTCCGTCGCAAAACCTCAGAGTCACCCAATCCCAGGATTGTGCTGAGCACATCGACCACCCCGGCATCAGTCTCCAGATATAAATTCGCCACCGTTTGCCCCGCGGGTGGGTGTTCCAGAAAGGAAAGTTTTTTGTGCGTGATGCGGTGAACCGGATGCAGATCAGCCAGCGCGGTTCGCAGTTTTTCCACATTCTCACCCGTGAGCATCGCGCAGATATCGAGATCGTCTGTGACATAGGATGAACCGTGCAGGACGCCCGCAAAGCCTCCCACCACGACGAATTCCAAGCCCGCGTCAGCGAATCTCTGGAGCAACAGGTGCAGGGATTTCATAGGCGGCTCCGGCCTCTCTCAATGCCAGCACAAGTTCAAGCGCCGACTCGTGCCGCAAGACACGTTGTTCGTAGGTCAGCGCCAGATTCGAATCCAGCAAATCAAGGTCGATCCCCGCGCGGCGAGCGTCCTCCAAGGCTTGGTTCGGCTGTTCCATAACCCGACTATTGGCAAAGTGCTGCGCGCCGCAAAGAATTATTCTCGCCAATCGTGTCCGCCGCGCCGGGTCTGTTTGATCTTCGCCCGGTGCTTCTTGCCCTCGATCATCCGCGCCTTCTGGCCGCGGGATTTCTGGCGCTTCTGCCGGCGGGCCAGTTCGCGCGCCGCCTGGGCCTGGTTCGCCGCCGCGGCGCGGCGCCCTTCCAGTTTTTCCGCCAGCTCAGTCCAGGCGAGCAGTCGGTTGACGGTCTGGCTCCGCTCCCGCTGGCAGCGCGCTTCCACGCCGGTCGGCCGGTGCTGGAGCCAGACGGTGGACGAGGTCTTGTTGATCTTCTGCCCGCCCGCCCCGGCCCCGCGGACAAAACGCTCCTCCACCTCCGCCGGGCGCACCCCCAGGGAGACAAAACGCGCCCGCAGCGGCGCTTCCACGATATCGGGAAATTCAGCCA
>JAYVZM010000434.1:0-2997 GCA_043783345.1 Verrucomicrobiota bacterium | reverse complement strand
CTCGACAAATGCGCCGGGGAACTCGGCCTCACCTTGGTCCCAACTCATGCTCAATCCACATAAGTTCATTGGCAGCGCAGCGAAGAATCCAGCGTGATGTCTGTCAGCCAGCGGGCAACTGGATCCTTCGCTCCGCTCAGGATGACAGGTGGGACGAGTCTATCCGTGTTCATCTGTGCAATCCGTGGTCAAATGATCGGTCAAAGCGTGAAATCCGCCGGGGCGATCAGCACGACGAATTCGCCCTTCAGGCTGGCCTGGGCCAGCCGGGCCTGGACGTCGGCGGCGAGGCCGATGAAGAAGGTCTCGTGGATTTTGGTGACTTCCTTGGCGATGCAGATCACGCGGTCGGGGCCCAGCACGGTCACGATCTCCGCGGCGAACTTGTCGATCCGGTGGCAGCTTTCGTAGAGGGCCAGGGTGTAGGCGAAGTCGCGGTGCTTTTCCAGAAAGCCGGTGCGGGCGGCGGATTTCGGCGGGAGAAACCCGGCGAAGAGAAAGCCGTTCGTGGGCAGACCGGCCGCGGACAGCACGGCGACGAGCGCGCTCGGGCCGGGCACGGGGACGACGGGCAGGCCGCGGCGGCGGCAGGCGCGGACGAGGCGGAAGCCGGGATCGCTCAACCCGGGGGTGCCGGCATCGCTGACCACGGCGACGGATTTGCCGAGCGCGATGAACTCCGCGAGTTTTTCCGCCGCCTCGATCTCGTTGTGTTCGTGGTAGGCGACGAGTTCGCGGTGAAGGCCCAGGCGCGTGAGCATGGCGCCGGTGGTGCGGGTGTCCTCGCACGCGACCAGATCGACGGCGCCGAGGATGGCGCGGGCGCGGTCCGTCAAATCGGCGAGATTGCCGATGGGGGTCGCCACGACATACAGATGTCCGGCGAGCGGGGTCAGCGAGGCATTGGCGGCGGGCGCGGTCATGACGTCGCCGGGAGAATGCGGAGGGAAGCGCTCAGCGGCCCATGCCCGGGATGCGGCCTTCCCATTCGGCGGGGCGGCTCCACGGGATGGAACTGTCTTTTTGGTTGGTGGTGCAACCGGAGAAGCCGGCCAACGCCAGCGCAGCCAGCAAAAGCGTGAAAAAAACTTGGCGGAAGTTAGGCATGGTCAATTTTCTAATACGATAAAATCGCCGGTCTGCAACTGTCCTTTCAGGGTGGCGGGCAGGACCTGGGCGACGGAGAAACGGGGGCGGGCATCGCTGATCTGAACCCGGGCGACCTCGGAAGTTCCCCGTTGCAGGCGGATAATATCGCTGGGCCGGGCCCCGTGAGTCGTGCCGTAGTCGATGATGACAAATGCCTCCTGCGCTCCCACCCGGACAACCTGATAGGGGGCCGGTTGGACCGGTTCGGCGGCGGGCGACTCGGCGGCCAGCGCACGGGTCAGCAATTCGGTCAGGTGCCGCTCGAGCTCGACGATGCGCCGTTCGTTGGGGTCGGCTTTCGCCGCGGGGCCGGCCGTTCCGGCACCCGGGGCGGATGCCTGCTGCCGGAGGGAGGCGAGTTCCGCCAGCAGGGCGACCTCACGTTGCTCGCGTTCTGTCAACCGGGACTTCGTTTCGTTCAGTTCGCGGGCGAGCTGCACTTGCTTGCTCTCGGTGGCGGTGGTGCGCGTCTTGGCCGAGCCGAGTTGGGAATCGAGGGCGATGGCGCGTTGCTCCAGGTCCGCTGCCCGCGCTTGGGCCTGCTGCAGTTCGGAGCGGAGGCCATCCGCTTGCCGGGAAAGGCCCACGAGCTGTGCGGCCAGTTCCCGGCTGCGGCGCTGTTCCAGCAAGAGACCGATACCAAGACCCAGGGCGGCCAGGGTGAGCATCAGCGTGGGGATCGGCAGTTTCATCGAGGGCGATCAGGATTGCCAGGTGTAGGTGGACTCGGACCAGGGCTTGCGCGCGGTCTTCGCGATGTGGCTGCCGGGATTGGCGGCGAGGTGCTCCAGCACCTTGAAGACGGTCTCGGTCTTGTCCGCCTGACCCAGGGCGGCGGCCAGGCTTTCCGTCGTGAAGGCCGTGCCGGGCGCGGCGCGCAGGGTCTCGGCGATCTTCAAGCGCAGGGCGATGACACCGCCGGCGGCCTTCTTGCCCGCCTCGACTCCGGGCTGGTGGTAGGCGTTGATGCCGACAAGCGAGGCGTAGAGGCCGACGGCGCGTTCGTAGAGGGCGATGAGCAGTCCGATGGTCTTGGGCGAAACCTCGTTGACGGTGATCGTGATCGAGTGGCGGTCCTTCTCGCTCAGCGCGTCGCGGGTGCCGAGGAAGAAGCCCTGCAGGAAATCGCCGCTGGTCACGCCGGGCTCGACCTCGAGCGACTGGTGGGCGGCGCGGTCCTTCAGGACCTCGATGAAGGTGAGGAAGAAATTGTTCACGCCCTCCCGGAGCTGCTGCACGTAGGCGTGCTGGTCGGTCGAGCCCTTGTTGCCGTAGACGGCGATGCCCTGGTTGACGACGTTGCCGGAGAGATCTAGCTCCTTGCCGAGCGATTCCATGACGAGCTGTTGCAGGTAACGCGAAAAGAGCAGCAGCCGGTCCTTGTAGGGGAGCACCACCATGTCCTTGGCGCCGCGGCCGTCGGTGGCCCAATACCACATGAGGGCCAGCTGGGCGGCGGGGTTGTCCCGCTGCGAGGCTTTGCGGGTGACCTCGTCCATCGCCGCAGCTCCCGCGAGCAGCTGGTCGATTTTGATGCCTTGCAGCGCGGCGGGCAGCAGGCCGACGGCGCAGAGTTCGGAGGTGCGGCCGCCGACCCAGTCCCACATGGGGAACCGGACGAGCCAGCCTTCCTTCTGCGCGACCTGGTCGAGCTTGGAGCCCTCACCGGTGACGGCCACGAAATGTTTCGGATAGTCGAGCCCAGCCGCCTTGAACACGGCCTGCGCCTCGAGCATGCCATTGCGGGTCTCGGCGGTGCCGCCGGACTTGGAGATGACGATGACGAGCGTCTGCTTGAGCCGGCTGCCGAGTTGTTTGAGCACATAGTCCATGCCGTCGGGATCGGTG
>JAYVZM010000433.1:0-17989 GCA_043783345.1 Verrucomicrobiota bacterium | reverse complement strand
CGTCCATGTCCTGCGCTTCCTTCGTCGGCCCGAGGGTGACGATGGCGATGTTCTGGGTGTCGCCGCGCTGGAACATGGCGGAGCCGTGCACGCGGGGGAGGACGCCGACCTGCGAGCTGAGCGGGCGGAGCGCCTTGGCGTCGCGGTGGTCGGAACGGACGCCGCGGGCGAGGACGGTCGCGCGGTAGGCCTTGTATTGGAGATCCTCGAACACGACGTTGAGGTCGACGTCCGTGAACTTGCCCTCGCCGAGCTCGGCGAGGAGGGCGGCCTTGGCCTCCTCCTTGAGCACCTTCACGTTGGCGGAGCGGACGGCCTTCTCAAAGCCGAAGATGGCGGCGGAGACGCGCTCGGCGGGGACGACGCGCTCGATGATGGCGCGGGCCTCAGGCGTGGCGCCGATGAGCTTGAAGGTGGCCTTCGGCTTGCCGGCGAGGCGGACGAGTTCCTTGATCGCGGCGATGATCGGCTGGATGGCCTGATGGCCATACGCGAGCGCCTCGACGAACTTCTCCTCGACGATCTGGTCGGCGGAGCCCTCGATCATCAGCATGTCCTTCTCGTTGCCGACGTAGATGAGGTCGAGCGACGACGAGAACATCTGCTCGATAGTCGGGTTGGCGACGAACTGGTCGTCGATCAGCGCGACGCGGACGCAGCCGATCGGGCCGTTCCACGGGATATCGGAGATGGCGAGGGCGGCGCTGGCGCCGTTGACCATCGCGATGTCGGAGTCATTGATGAGGTCGGCCGAGAAGAGCTGGCCGATGATCTGCACCTCATTGAGGAAACCCTCGGGGAAGAGCGGGCGGCAGGGACGGTCGCAGAGGCGGGAGATGAGGATTTCGCGCTCGGTGGGGCGGCCTTCGCGCTTGAAGTAACCGCCGGGGAAGCGGCCGGCTGCGGCATATTTGTCGCGGTAGTCGCAGGTGAGCGGGAAGAAATCCTGGCCGGGGCGCATGGTCTGCGCGGCGCAAGCGGTGACGAAGACGTTGGTCTCGCCGACGTTGACGTTGACGGCGCCGCCGGCGAGCTGGGCGATGGAGCCGGTGGAGAACGTGAGCCCGAGGCCGGGCACGGTGACATTGTGTTTCTGATTCATGGTAGGCTGAGGTTGGGCCGCTCAGGGCCCGAATGCAGTCGGCGGTCAGGGACCGCCGCCACTGGGTTGATTTACCTTTTTCGAGGCGCCCTCTGAATCAGTTCCGAGAAATTTCGAATTGCGGACCCAACGTCGGCTGGGGCGGCAAGCTGAAATGTCCCGGGCGGCTGTTTCGTGGAGGAGGGGCTAAACAAAGGGCGGCCCGTCGGTGGGCCGCCCTTCGTGAAATCGGTTACTTGCGCAGGCTGAGCTTCTGCAGCAGGTCGTTGTATTTGGCCAGGTCTTCGCTCTTGATGTAGTCAAGGAGCTTGCGACGACGGCTGGCCATCTGGAGAAGTCCGCGGCGGCTATGGAAGTCCTTGCGATGCGTGCGCAGGTGCTCGGTCAGGTGATTGATCCGGGCGGTGAGCAACGCGATCTGGACGTCGCTGGAGCCGGTGTCCTTCTCGTGGGTTTTGTATTGGGCGATAACTTCGGATTTGACTGGTTGTGACATGGTTTAGGTTGTTGATGGCGCGATCATTTGGAAGCCTTGCGGCTTCGTGCCACCCGCTTTTGGAAGGCCGGCGGCACCGTTATCGTCCGGTTGCCCGGACTGACCGTGGTGGGGGCCCGCGACCAGCAGACCCTCACTAACGCAAGTGGCCATTAACTAAACCGGGATGCCGCCGTGCAAGCGTATTTTTCGCCGAAAGCAGAGTGGGACGGGATGGCGCGATAGATCACGTGGTCAATGGACTGTATGTGAGGGCATACGCGAAAGAGTGATATGACCCCTTCGTCACCTGAATACTTAGATAGTGCTCACTGATGACCTGATTGATTCTGGCAATTTCATCAGAGGGGCATCTTGCGCCAAAATCCACCACGCGCATTGCATTCAAGTCAGGCATAGGGCGCGGGGTCAGATCTCCCAATTTTCAACCGACAAGCCGGAGACTCGGCCAAACTCGCGGATATTACGTGTCACTACAGTCGCGCCGAGACGCAGGGCCTGGGCGGCAATCAGGGTGTCGAAGGGGCCGATGCCTTGTCCTCGCCCTTCAAGCTGGTGGCGGCTAGTCGCATAGCGACGGGCGTCTTCACGGGTGAATGGTTCGACCGGGAGCAGTTGCTCCAGGGATTGGAGTTTCCGGCGCTGGGCGGCACTGCCACCTTTGATCACGCCAAACTCGCGCTCGGCCAGGACGATGACGGACAGGCGCAACTCATCCCGCACAAAGGCTGCCTGCATCCGTGTCACGAGCCCCGAATTGACCCCGCGCATGTAGGCCGAGATCGCGTTGGTGTCGGGCAGATAGAGCATCGCGGTCAGTCGCGCGGGATGTCCTTGGCGGCATGGGGCGGGACGTCGGCGAGATCGGGACAGGAGCCGGCCAGGGCGAAAAATTTCTGCCGTCGCTCGTCGGCGTCGGCGCGGAGCGGCTCCAGCAGGACGCCCCGGGGGGTGCGCGAGACCTTGACCTCCCCACCCGGCAGGCGGAAGGCCTTGGGCAGGCGCACGGCCTGTGAACCGCCGTGCTGGAAGAGTTTGGCTTTGGTGATTGCCGCCATGTAGCTACACGTAGCTATAATGGGGAGTGCCGTCAAGTCGACGTTTAGCCGGCCCGGAGCGCGATCCCTTTGATCGCGGAACAGCCCGGCAGCTCTTTCAGTTTTTCGACGATGGCCTGGCGGTGGAGGAAAAGTTCGTTGCGGACGACGGCGTGCGAGACCAGCACGACCAGCAGGCTGCGCTCGACCGTGAGCGGGTGCGAATAGGAGGCATTGGCGACGCCGACGAGTTCGGGCCATTTCTCGCGAATGCTGTGTTCGAGCGAATCGTGGCTGATCCGGTATTTGAGCAACAGTTCATCGATGAGCGGGGCGAGCTCGGTCGTCTTGCGGCGCTTCGAGCGGCTTTTGTCCTCCGGGAGTTCGCGGAAGCCGGCGATGAGGTTCTCCACCGCGCGACTGAATGCTTTGGGCTCGTTGGACATGGGCGAAGGTTTAGCCACGGATAGCGCGGATGGTCACGGATTAATTATGGCCACAAAAAGTCACAAAAAACCTGGAGGCGAACGAAGCCGATGAGGCGCCGATAGGCGCACGAAAGAAGACCGAGGGGCATAAAAGCCTTTTCGTGACCTTTTGTGGCTAAGCCGCCTTGTGCTCAGGGCGCCGAGTTCTGGCGGTCGTAGAGGGATTTGTAGAGCGCATTGCCGGCGTAGAGCGAGTCGTGGTTGCCCTGGGCGACGATCCGGCCGCCGTCGAACACCAGGATCATCGACGCGTCGCGAATGGTGCTGAAACGGTGCGCGATGATCAGCACGGTCTTGCCGCTGACCAGCCGGCGGAGCGCATCCTGCACGGCCGCCTCGCTGTCGGAGTCGAGCGCGCTGGTCGCCTCGTCGAGGATGAGAATGGG
Organism: Verrucomicrobiota bacterium; assembly: GCA_043783345.1. Taxonomy (GTDB): domain Bacteria; phylum Verrucomicrobiota; class Verrucomicrobiia; order Opitutales; family Opitutaceae; genus Lacunisphaera. Next base: position 14,480 of record JAYVZM010000433.1, on the reverse strand, counting down.
CGCGCGGCGGAGAAAGGCGCGGGCGATGGCGACGCGCTGCTTCTGGCCGCCGGAGAGCAGCGAACCGCGCTCGCCGACCATCGTGTCGTAGCCGAGCGGCAGCTGCGTGATGAACTCGTGGGCGTGCGCGCTCCGTGCCGCCGCCATGATCTCGTCGCGCGAGGCGACGGCGGTGCCGAGCGCGAGGTTGTTGTAGATGGTGTCGTTGAAGAGCACCGGTTCCTGGGAGACGAGGGCGATGTTGCGCCGCAGGTCGGCCAGTTTCATGGCGCGGACATCGAGCCCGTCGATGTTCACGCTGCCCGCGCCGACCTCGAAGAAGCGCGGCACCAGGTTGGCGAAGGTGCTCTTGCCCGCGCCGCTGGGGCCGACGAGCGCGCACACGGTGCCGGCGGGGATGGAGACGTTGACCTCCTTAAGTGCGGGAGTGTCGCCGTAGGAAAAGGTCACGTCCTTGAATGCGAGGTGTCCGCGCAGGCGGGTGACCGGCATGGGCGAGGCCGGGTCGGCGATGGCAAGCGGCTCGTCGAGGATAGGTTCCAGGCGTTCGAGGGCGGCAACCCCACGTTTCAGTTCCGAGTTTAGGTAGCCGAGTTTCTTAATCGGCTCGTAGCACTGGTAGAGCGCCACCAGCACGCCCATAAGATCCTTAAATTCGAGGCCGGCTCGGTAGGCATAGACCAAGGTGCCGGCGATACCGATCGCCGAAATGATTTCGATGACGGGATTCAGGCCGAGCGAATACTTGGCGATCTTGAGCTGAGCGGTAAGCAGGGTTCGCGCGGTGCTGGCGAACCGGTCGATGAAGCGTTTTTCCAGGCTGAACGCGCGGATTTCCCGGGGAGTGGAAAGGTTTTCTGTGAGCTGCGAGGAAAGCGAACCGAGATGAGCTTGGGCTTGTTGAGCACGTGTCAAAACCTTGCGGGCGACGTAGCGCACGGGGAAAATACAGAGTGGCACGAGCAACAGGCAGACGATGGCGAAGGTCAGGCCTTCGGCCTTCATGGCTGCATAAACGACAAAAGTGATCGCCCCAACTAATGTAAGCGGATGTTTGACGCCCTCACTGGCCACCAAGGTCAGCGTGCTCTGAACCTGTTGGGCATCGGCCAGGGCACGCGAACTGAGTTCACCACTCGGGAAACGCTGGAGAAATGACAGCGGCAGGAATTGCAGTTTGCGGAAATAATCCAGTCGAACGGCTTCAAGGATCCGGGTGCCGATCACCTGGAACAAGTAGCTGCTGGCGTAGCCGGCGAGTCCACGCACGAGGAAAAGTCCCGGGACAATCAGAGCCAGCAGGATGATCTTGGTGAGTGGCAGTGACCGATCTGCTCCGAAGACGGGACCGAAAACCATTGGGACAAGAAACGGCAACCCAAAGCCGTTTGCTGCCGAATAGACTGCCGTGCAGATTGTCGCGAGGAGGAGTTTGCCCCGCAGAGGACGGAGGTATTTGAAATAGGGTCGAAAAGGGCGGAGCATCAGCGGGCGGGGTAGAGCAGCGGGATGGATTGCCGGCCATTGCGGCGGTAGAGCTTGAAATCAGAATCGAGCGTAAAGACCCGGGAACGGTCGTGAAGTTCACTCATGCGGACGAGGCAGGCGTCAGCCAGGGACATCGGCACATCCTCATATTTGATCAGCAGATGGGAAACAGCGTCCAGATGGTCATCGAGATCGAAGCTGAGTTTGATCAAATCCTCCCGCAGGTAACCTAACAGGGCGGACACGCCCACCGGCTTGTCCTGCAGCAGAAACAAACTCTCGGAAATCACCGCCTCACAGGTGTGGAAGGGCGGTAGCAATCCGTGCAACTGTTCGGTGGCCCAGAGATGGAAGGGGTCCCTTCGGTCAAGAAAGGCGACCAACGGCCCCGTATCAAGGACGACGGGATCGTCCATAGCCCGGCAGGGTTTTGCTCAACGCGGATAGGTTGCCCGGGCCATCAAGCACGCCAATCAAGTGTTGGGCGCGTTCATAGAAGGACCCGGTCGGGGCGGTCCCGGTCTGTTTGGCGAAAGTGTCCCGGAGCAAGGCTGATTTTGTCGTGCGCTTGCGGACCGCCTCGGCTTCAAGCCGGGCGTGGAGCGCCTTGGGCATCTTGACGGTCACAGTGGGCATGGGGGAATGGGTATTACCGGTTTGGCAGACTGTCAATACGCCGTTCCTGGGGTCAGTCCTTGGCCGCCCGGACATCCAGCGCGTCCCGCAGCCCGTCGCCGAGGAAATTGAGTGAAAAAAGCGTCAGAGAGAAAAGGGTGCCGGGAAAAAACAGGAGCCAGGGAAACTCCTCCATCTTCTCGGCGCCGTCCTTGATCAGCGTGCCCCACGAGCTCATCGGCGGCTGCACGCCGAGCCCGAGGAAACTCAGGAACGCCTCGAGCAGCATGACCGCGGGGATGGTCAGCGTGGTGTAGACGATGATCGGACCGAGCACATTGGGCAGCATGTGGCGGAAAATGATGCGGCGGTTGCCGAGGCCGAGCGAGCGGGCGGCCTCGATGAATTCCATTTTCTTCAAGGTCATGATCTGGCTGCGGACGATGCGCGCCATGGTCAGCCACTCGACGGCGCCGATCGCGACGAAGAGCAGGATGATGTTCCGGCCGAAGAACACCATGAGCAGGATGACGAAGATCGTGAAGGGCAGGGCGTAGACGATGTCGACGAGGCGCATCATGACGGCGTCGGTCTTGCCGCCGGCATAGCCGGCGATGGCGCCGTAGGCCACCCCGATGGTCAGCGCGACCAGGGTGGCGCTGAGCCCGACGCCGAGGGAGATGCGGCCGCCTTGGAGCAGCCGGACGAGCAGATCGCGGCCGAGGGTGTCGGTGCCGAGCCAGTGCGCCGCGCCGGGCGCGGATGCGCCGAGGTCGAGGTTCTGCTCCTGATAGGTGGCGCGCAAAAACCACGGCCCCGCGACGCAGAGCAAGGCGAGCACCGCCAGCACCACCCCGCCGAAGACCGCGAGCCGGTTTTTCTGCAGGCGGTGCCAGGCGTCGCGCCGGAGCGAGGAGCCGGGCTCGACGGGCTCGGAAACTGCAACAACGGATTGAATGCTGGACGAAGTCATTTCAGAAGAGCCACCGCGAAACACACGAAAAACGGCGGAGTGCTGTCAGAATGGTTTTCATTTCGTGTCTTTGGCGTGTTTCATGGTGACCAAACTCACTCGAACTTCAGTTTCGGATTGAGCCACACCTGGGCGACGTCCGCCGCGAGGTTGAGGACCGCGATGAGCGCGGCGTAGAGGATGACGGTGCCGAGCACGAGGGTGTAGTCGCGACTGAAGGCGCTGTTGACGAACTCCCGCCCGAGCCCGGGGATCTGGAAGATGGTCTCGATGACGAACGAGCCCGTCAGGATGCCGGCGATGGCCGGGCCGAGGAACGCCACGACCGGCAGCAGCCCGCCGCGCAACGCGTGCCGCAGGACCACGCGCGTTTCCGATGCGCCCTTGGCGCGGGCGGTGCGGATGTAATCCTGGTTGAGCACCTCGAGCATGCCGCCGCGCGTCAGCCGCATGATGTAGGCTGCATAAACGAAGCCGAGCGTCAGGCACGGCAGGATCCGGTCCGACCAGGCATTCCACCCGGAAGCGTTGACCCAGCCGAGGTGAATGGCGAAGTAAAGCACCAGCAGCGGACCCAGCACGAAGGTGGGCACGCAGATGCCGAGCAGGCCGATGGAACTGGCGAGATAATCGAGCCAGCGGTTGCGGCGGACGGCGGCCACCACGCCGAGGGGCAGGCCGGTCAGCAGGGCGACGAGCAGCGAGAGGGAACCGAGTTCGAGGGACACCGGCAGCTTCTGCGCGATGATCTCGTTGACGGAACGGTTGGCATACTTGAACGACGGGCCGAAGTCGCCGTGCGCGATGCTGCCGAGGTAGGTCAGGTATTGACGCCAGAGCGGCTGGTCGAGGCCGTAGTGGGCCTCGAGGTTTTTGAGGATCTCCGGCGGGATCGCCTTCTCGGCGGTGAACGGCCCGCCCGGCACGAAGCGCACCATGAAAAACGTCACCGTGATGATCACGAAGAGGACGGGGATGACTTGCAGCAGTCGGCGGACCGTAAAACGAAGCATGGGAGCACCCGGAGAATCCAGAATTCGGAATCGGGAAGCCAGAAGGAAAACAAGCGGGTGGGCGGCGGCCAATGAGCGACACTCGTCGTTTGGTTGGAGGCGGGGCTGGTAGTCCCGCCTCCAAATCTATTTCTGCAGCATCGCGTCGCGGCGCGCCTTGAACTCGTTGCCGGGGCGCCACTCGGGCCAGGTGTCGCCTTGGGCGACGCGGAGCCCGACCTGCAGGAGAAACCACGTGTCCTGCGCGGCGCCCTCGAAGGTCCAGTCGGATTTCACCTCGTCGCTGACCTTGTGGTAGTCGTTCGCGATATAGTCATTGATCAGTTTCTCGCCGAAATCGGCGGACTGGCCGATGAACAGCTTGCCGGATTTCGGGTAGTAGGAAGGCACACCGACCTTGGCGAATTCAAAGTGATCGCTGCGGTAATAGGAACCGCGCTCGGGGTGGGCCTCGGGCAGCATGGTGCGGCCCTGCTCACGGGCGACGGCGATGCCGAGGTCGTCGAGGGTGGAGGCGCCGAAGCCGACCGTGGCCATGTCGCTGGTGGGGCCGAACTGGTTGGCGCCGTCGATGTTGATGTTCGCGAGCGTCCGGGCGAGCGGGTAGAGCGGATCCCGCGCGTAGTAGTGCGAACCCAGCAGGCCCTTCTCCTCAGCCGTGACCGAGAGGAAAAGGACGCTGCGTTTCGGGCGCTGGTCGGCCGGGAGCGCGGCGCAGGCCCCGGCGATCTCGAGGAGCACGGCGACGCCGGCGGCATTGTCCGCCGCGCCGTTGTAGATCTGGTCGCCCGGCAGCTTGTCGTTCCGGCCGAGGTGATCCCAATGGGCGGTGTAGATCACGTATTCGTTGCGGTGCGCGGGATCGGAGCCGGGCAGGAGGGCGGCGACGTTCTTTGAGGCGACATTGCGGAGGGTGTTCTCGATGGTGAACGAGGCCTTGGCGCCGAGGACGACCGGCGAGAATTCGCGGCGGACGGCCGTGGCCTTCAGCGCGTCGTAATCCTTGCCGGCGGCCGTGAAGAGCTTGCGCGCGGCATCGACCGTGAGCCAGCCTTCCATCCCGACGTGGCCGGCATTCCGATCGGGGGTGCTGATCTCGAAGTTCTCGCGGCTGCGGCTGCCGATGATGACCGCGAAAGGATAGGCGGCGGGTCCGGTCTCATGCACGATGAGGCAGGCGGCGGCGCCCTTCTCGGCGGCGATCTCATATTTGTAGGTCCAGCGGCCGTAGTAGGTCATGGCCTTGCCGCCGAAAATTTTCGGGTCGGGCTGGCCGGTCGCCGGATCGACGACCGGCGGGTCGTTGATGAGCATGACGACCGTCTTGCCGCGCACGTCCATCCCCTTGTAGTCGTCCCAGCCGAATTCCGGCGCGACCACGCCGTAGCCGACGAAGACGACGTCGGTATCCTTGGCCTCGACGTGCGGCACGAGCCGGCTGGTGGGGCCGACGAACTCGTTGATGTTTTCCAGCGCCAGCGTGTGACCGTCGAGGGTGAACGTGAGCGAGGGATTCGAGGTGATGCCGACGAGCGGGGTGTTCTGGATGTAGGTGCCGTCGGGATTGCCGGGCGCGAGGCCGAGCTTCTTGAATTCGCCGACCAGGTAGGCGATGGTTTTTTCCTCGCCGGCGGACCCGGGGGCGCGGCCCTCGAATTCGTCGGACGCGAGCACTTTGGTCCGGGCGAGGATGCTTGCGGAGGAAATGCCCGCCTGCGCCGCGGCTTCCGCCGTCGTCCGCTGGGCCAGGGCGGACGAATCGGCGGGCAGGGGGGAAGCCGGGGCGCCGGGCGAAAACGGGGCCAGGAGCAGACTGGCCAGAACGAGGGGGAGGTTATTTTTCATGGAGGTCAATTTCCTGGTAGTAGCGCGTCCACAGGCGGTCCGTCTGCCAGTGAGCCACGCGCGGTTGGATCAAAAAATTCTGGGTGTTGAAATAAAGCGGGATGAGGGGCATCTCGGTCAGCAGGATTTTTTCCGCCCGCTGGTAAGCGGTGAGGCGCTGCACGGCGGAGCCCGACCGGCCGGCCTCCGTGACGAGCCGGTCGAACTCCACGCTGCTCCAGCGGGGATAGTTGCCGGGGTTGCCACTGGTGAGATCGGCCAAAATCGCCGAGGTGCCGTCGTAGTCCGGGATGGCGGTCACCAGGGCGATTTCGTAGTTGCCGGTGGCGACGGCGGCGAGATGGGTGCGCGCCTCGCGCTGGGCGATGACGATCTCGATGCCGAGTTCGCGCCGCCACATTTGCTGGATGGCCTCGAGTTGGGCCGGGGCCACCGGCCAGGCGGCCAGCTCCAGGCGGGGGAAGCCGCGACCGTTGGGGAAGCCGGCTTCGCGCAACAACCGCCGGGCTTCCCCGGCATCCTCGGTGATTCGCCAGTGCGGCTCATAACCGCCGAGGCCGGGCGGAATGAAGGTGAAGGCCGGCTGATGCCCGCCGAGCAGCACTTTCTCCACCAAGGCCGGGCGATTCAACGCCAGGCCCAGCGCGCGGCGCACCCCCTCGTTGTCCAGCGGCGGCCGGTTGGTGTTCAGGGCGAGATAGCGGGTCTCGTGCAGCGGGATGGTGCGCAGCACGGGCGGCTGTGCCGTGCGGTAGGTGGCGAGCTTGCCGGGCGGGACGGCCAGGGTCACATCGAGCTGGCCCGCGCGGAAAGCCCGCTCCTCGCTATCGCCATTGTCGAAGGCCACAAAGCGGATGGCGCGCAACTGGACCCGCGCGGCGTCCCAATAGGCCGGGTTGCGTTCGACGGCGATCTCCTCGTGCGGCCGCCAGGCGGTGAGGGTGAACGGACCGTTGCCGATGAAATTGCCCTCGCGGGCCCAGGCCGACCTCCGCCGGTCCATACGGCCGAATTTCTCCACCGTCGCCTGATGCACGGGCAGCCACGGTCCGCTGGCGACCAGCGCGAGGAAATCCGCGACGGGATGCTCCAGGGTGAGCTCGAGCCGGTGGTCGCCGAGCGCGCGTGCGCCCACGCCGGAGAAATCCTTCTCCTGGCCGGTGGAGAACGCCTCGGCGTTTTTCAATACGAAAAACAGCGGGGCTCTCGGCGCGGCCAGCGCCGGGGAGAGCACGCGATGGATCGAATAGACAAAATCGGCGGCGGTGACCGGGTCGCCATTGGACCACCGGGCGTCGGGGCGCAGCTCGAAGGTGTAGATGAGTCCGTCGGGCGAAACGTCCCAGCTGGTGGCGACCGCGGGCCGGGGCGCGCCCCCGGCGGGCGCGGGAGTGAGCAATCCCTCGCTGAGCGCCCGAATGATGAAGAACTCGTCGGGGAGCGTGGCGAGGTGCGGGTCGAGGGTGGCCGGCTCGTTGCGCTGGCTGACGCGGAGGACTTGGCCCTCGGGGGAGATTTCGCGACGGTTGCAGCCGCCTAAGAGGGGAAATAGGATGCATAGGCCCCATACGACCCATGGGGAAAAATGAACGGCGACCAGCGGCGACCGACCAGGCTTAGTTTTCCAGCCAGACATGTTTGTAGGGATGCCGGTCGAGCAGCGTGGGATGCCAGCCATGCACGGCCGGTGACACGAGGCGCACGCTGGTGTAATAATAGATGGGGATGATGGGCGCCTCGTGCAGCAGGATGATTTCGGCCCGCTGCATCAGCGCCTGGCGGGCGGCCGGGTCGGCGGTGCGGTCGGCGGTGGCGAGCAGGGCGTCATAGTCCGCGTTTTTCCAGCCGGTGTGGTTGTTGTTCGAATCGAACCGGAACACATCAAGAAAGGTCTTCGGGTCGAGGTAGTCGGCCGACCATTCCGCGCGCATGATCGAATAGTCAAGGGTGCGGCGGTTGGCGAACAGGGTGGCTTGCTCCATGTTGTTGACGCGCACGTCAACGCCGAGTTCGCGCCGCCACATTTCCTGGATCGCCTCGGCAATCGCGCGGTGATTCCCCGAGCTGTTGATCATGATCTCCAGCGGCGGCAGGCCCTTGCCGCCGGGATAACCCGCCTCGGCCAGCAGCCGGCGCGCGTCGTCGTAGTTGCCCTTTAACCCGTCGGGCGGCACATAGCTGCCGACCCCCGGCGGCGTGAACGAGTGGGCGGGTTGCTGGCCGCCGCGCGTGATTTTTTCCACGATGTCGGAACGATCAACCGCGGCGGCCAGCGCCTGCCGCACCTTGACCTGGTCGAGACCGGGCCGGGTGGTGTTCAGGCGATAGAAATAGGTGTCGAGAAATGCCTCGATCTGGAGGACGCCGGGTTGGGTGCGCTTGTAGGTGTCGACCTTGCCGACCGGGAGCGCCTCGGTGATGTGCAGCTGGCCGGCGCGGAAGGCCCGCTCCTCGCTTTCGCGGTCCTCGGCCGGGTGAAAATGAATCGCGTGGAGCCGCACGGTGGCGGCGTCCCAGTAGGTCGGGGACTGGTCGACGGTGATGATCTCGCCGCGCCGCCAGGTCTTGAGGACGAACGGGCCGTTGCCGACGAAGGTCTCCGGTTGCGTCCAGTTGCTCCCGCGCTGGCCGGCGCCCCCGGCCTTTTCGAGCGTGGGCAGGTGGACCGGATACCAGATGGGATGGGAAAGCAGCGACAGGAGATAGGGCGCCGGATGGGCGAGCGTGAGCCGCAAGGTGCGGGCATCGATAACCCGGACACCGACACGGGAGTAGTCCGTCAGTCTGCCCTGATACCAGGCCGCGGCCTCCGCCAGCACGAAGAGCATGGCGGCATTGTCCGCACCGAGCGACGGGGTGAGGACGCGCCGGATCGAGTTGGCGAAGTCCTGCGCGGTGACCGGTTCGCCGTTGGACCAGCGGGCGTTGGCGCGCAGATGGAAGGTGTAGGTGAGAGCGTCGGGCGACACCTCCCAGCTCTCGGCGACGCCGGGCACCGGATGAAGGTCGACCGGATCCTCGCCGACCAGGCCTTCGAACAGCGTCGAAACCACGTTGATCTCGGGCAGTCCGGGGATGAGGTGCGGATCAAGTTCGGAAGGATCGGCGCCGAGGCCGCGGTGCAGCACCTGTTCGCGGGTGCCCTGCTCGACCAGGGTCTCGCGCTTCGCGCATGAAACGAGCAGGCCCACGAAACACACGAAAAGACACGAAAGAATGCCTCGGCGGGTTTCGGGGCGTTTCGTGTGTTTCGCGGGCATCAAAGCCTCTGGATGAGCACCACGGCGTGCGCAGCGATGGCGAGCCCGCGGCCGATGTCGTCCGCGCCTTCGTTGGTTGTGGCCTTCAAGCCGATGGCGTCCACCGGCAGGCCGGTGGACCGGGCCAGGACAGCCTTCATCTCGGCGAGATACGGGGAGATCTGCGGTTTTTCCGCGATGAGGGTGGCGTCGAGGTTGACCGGCGTCCAGCCGCGCTGGCGCAGGGCGGTCACGACGCGCTGGAGCAGCAGCTGCGAATCGGCGTTCTTGTAGGCCGGGTCGGTGTTGGGAAACTGATGGCCGATGTCGAGCAGGCCCGCCGCCCCGAGCAGGGCGTCGCAGATGGCGTGGGTCAGCGCGTCGGCGTCGGAGTGGCCCTCGAGGCCGAAGTCCGTGTCGAAGGTCACGCCGCCGAGCACGAGTTTCCGGCCGGCCGCCGTGCGGTGGATGTCGTAGCCGTGGCCGATGCGGAAGTTCATAAGAGCGGAGTCACCACGAAACACACGAAAGACCCGAAAAAGAAATCAGATCGCTTGAACGTGTCATCCTGAGCCTGGTGAAGGGTTCATCGGGATGCGGATGGTTTGATGGATTATTCTCCCGCCTGGGCGGGATCAGAATGACAGAATCGGAAATCATGGGAGGGTATTCGCCAGCAGGAATTCCAAGTAGGGCAGGTCGGCCGGCGTGGTGAGCTTGGGATTGGGGTGCGGGTTCTCGAGGAGGGCGACGGGGTGCTTCAGCAGCTCGACCGCCGCGGCGTCGTCGGTGACCGTGAGCCGGCGTTGGGCGACGCGGGCATAGGCGCGGCAGATGAGTTTCCGGGAAAAAACCTGGGGGGTTTCCATCGCCCAGAGATGCTGGCGGACGAGCGTGCGGAGCAGGCCCTCGCCGCGATGCTCCTTGATGGTGTCGGTCACGCGGTGGGCGAGGACAACGGCGTTTTCGCGGCGCACGATCTTGTGCAGCGCGACCAGTTGCTCGACGCGCACGAGCGGTCGGGCGCAGTCGTGGATGAAAACATAGCCCACGTCGTCGGGCAGCTCGGCGAGCGCGGACGCCACGGAATCCTGCCGCTCGCCGCCGCCGGGCACGAAGAGGGTGGGCGTCGGCGCATAAGCGGACAGCTCGACCATCTGGGCCTGGTCGCGGTAGGTGACGATGAAGGTGTCGATGACCCCGCTGCGGTAGAAGGCGGCGGCCGAGTGGGCGAAGACCGGTTTGCCGTTCAGCGGCGCGAGAATCTTGTCGGGCACGGAGCCGTCCATGCGGCGGCTGCTGCCGGCGGCGAGGAGGATGGCGGCGGTGCGGCTCATGGGTTGAAGCGGGGAGCGGGGAGCATGGAGCTAGGAGCCAGCAAGCTCGGCTTGGATGGCGCGGGCGGCGGCGGCGGGATCGGCAGCTTGCAGGATGGGACGGCCGACCACGATGTAAGTCGAGCCGGCTTTGGCGGCGTCGGCGGGGGTCATCACGCGCTTCTGGTCGTCGGGGGCGGCCTCGCTCGCCGGGCGGATGCCGGGCGTGACGAGCTGCAGGTCGGCGGGCAACTGCCGGCGGAGCATTTCGACTTCCAGCGGCGAGCAGACGAGTCCGCGCAGGCCGGCGTCGGCGGCGAGCTTGCCCAGCCGGGCGACCTGGTCGGCGGCCGCGGCCGTCACGCCGATCTCGTTGAGCCCGGCGTTGTCCATGGAGGTGAGGACGGTGACGCCGAGCAGCAGCAGATTGGGATTGTGCTTTTCCTGGGCGGCGCGGGCGGCGCGCAGCATTTCGCCGCCACCGGCGGTGTGCAGGGTGAGCATCCGGATCGGCAGCGGGGCGAGCGACTCGACGGCCTTGGCGACGGTGTGGGGGATGTCGTGGAGCTTGAGGTCGAGAAAGACATTGAAGCCCATGCCGGCGACCTCGCGCACGTAGTTGGGGCCGTAAGCGGTGAACATCTGCAACCCGATCTTCACCCAGCGCAGCTGGCCGCGCAATTGGCGGAGGAGGGGCGCGGCCTCTTCGCGCGTGGGGACGTCAAGGGCGAGGATCAGATCGCAAGGCATGGTGGGAGCATCACTAATGGACACTAATGGGCAGTAATCAAAGAGAGAAATGACGGAGGATTTTTTCTAGGATAACCTGGGATTAACGTGCATTAGTGGGGCAAGCCCATGGGTGTTTCGCTTTTCAGTCCGGCCAAGATAAATCTTTTTCTCGCCGTCACGGGACGGCGGGACGACGGCTATCATGAGCTGGTGTCGGTCGTGGCGCCGCTGGACTTCGGCGATGAACTGAGGGCGGAGGAAGGAAGACAGAGGACGGAGGGCGGAGGACAGTTTACGCTGGAGTGCGATCATCTGGAGCTACCGGTGGATGATTCGAACCTTATTTTAAGGGCGGCCCGGGCCTTTTCCGCGGCGACTGGCTGGGGTCAGCGGGTGGCTTTCAAGCTGACCAAGCGCATTCCGCTCGGCGCCGGGCTCGGGGGGGGCAGCAGCAACGCGGTGGCGGCGCTGCGCGCGCTGAACCAGCTTTCGGGCGGGCTGCTCGGGGAGGCCCGGCTGGCGGAAGTCGCGGCTGCGCTGGGGTCGGATTGCGCGTTGTTCCTGCAAAACGCCCCGGTCGTCATGCGCGGCCGCGGGGAACGGATCGAAGTTCTGCCCGCGGCGGCCGCCAGCCGCCTGCGCGGGCAGCGGGTGCTGCTCTTCAAGCCCAGCTTCGCGATCAGCACCGCCTGGGCGTATGGCCGGATGGCGGCGGAGGGCGCGGATTACCTGCCGGCCGCGGACGCCGAGGCGCGGTTGGCCGCGTGGCTGCGGGACACGGCGACGGCCGGGGAACTTTTGTTCAACAACATGGAGGGCGTCGCCTTTGAAAAATACATCGCGCTGCCGGTGCTGCTGGAAAAATTGCGCCGTGAATTCGGCGTCGCGGCGCGGATGAGCGGCAGCGGCAGCGCCTGTTACGCGCTGCTCGATGGCACCACCGCGGAGGGGGAACAGGCAGACCGGTTGGCGCGGATGAAACACCTGATTCAAGGGTGCTGGGGGCCTCGCGTCTGGGGCCAGGAAGCGCAGATCGTCTAGTTCCGCATTGACCGCATCGCACGGGGGTTGGTTAATCCGCGGAGCTTTACCGCCCATGGACCCCACCGCCCCCAGCGAACACGTCATCCAGGGCATCGCTGCATCCAAGGGCATCGCCTACGGGCAGGTCTTTCTTTACCTCCAGAGCGAGCTCGAAATCCCGCGCTACACGGTCGACCCGGACAAGCGCGTGGCGGAGATCGCGCGCTTCGAGCAGGCGCTGGTCGTGACCCGGCAGCAGATTTCCCAGATCCAGGCCCAGGTGACCAAGAACCTCAGCGAGGAGGAGGCGCTCATCTTCGACGCGCACCAGATGGTGCTCGAGGACCAGGCGCTCATTGGCGAGACCATCCGGGATTTCCAAAAGACCGGGCTGAACATCGAGACCTGCTTCAACGCCGTCGCGGAGCGCTACATCAAGGCGTTTTCCGAGATTGACGACGAATACCTGCGCGAGCGCGCCGCCGACATCAAGGACGTGACCAAGCGCGTGCTGCACATCCTGCTCGGGCAGACCGCCAACAGCCTGACGGAGCTGGTGGAGCAGCGCATCATCGTGGCGCACGACATCTCGCCGTCCGAGGCGGCGGGCATCGACCGCAGCGCGGCGCTGGGGATCGTGACGGACGCCGGCAGCCGCACCAGTCACGCGGTGATCGTGGCGCGCTCGATGAAGATCCCGGCGGTGGTCGGCGTGCGCAATCTCACGGGCAAGGTGAAGGACGGCGACTGGGTGATGGTGGACGGTTACGACGGGGTGATCATCGTCAACCCGACCGAGCAGACCCTTTTCCGCTACGGCAAGATCCAGAAGGCCAAGGCCTCCTTCGAATCGCGGCTGATGACGGTCAACGACCTCGCGGCCGAGACCCTCGACGGGGTCGCCGTCATGTTGCGGGCGAACATCGAGAAGCCCGACGAGGTGGCGCTGGTGAAGCAATACCGCGCGGCCGGCGTCGGGCTCTATCGCACCGAGTTTCTCTTCCTCAGCGCCACGCTGCTGCCGACCGAGGAGCAGCAATACGCCGCCTACCGCGAGATTGTCGCCGGGCTCGCCCCCGCGCCCGTGACCATCCGCACACTGGATGTCGGCGGCGACAAGCCGCTGCCCGGCGACCCGCACCTGATCGGTCCGGAGGCGAACCCCTTCATGGGTTTCCGCGCCATCCGCATGAGCCTGGAAAATTCCGCGATGTTCAAGGACCAGCTTCGCGCCATCCTGCGCGCCAGCGCGCACGGCAAGGTGGAGCTCATGTATCCGATGATCAGCGGCACGGACGAGCTGGACCGGGCCAACGCGCTGCTGGCGGAGGCCCGGGCCGAACTCAAGGCCCGCGGCCAGGCATTCGACCCGGACATGCGGGTCGGCACGATGATCGAGATCCCCAGTGCCGCGCTCGCCAGCGACCTGCTGGCCGGCAAATGCGATTTTTTCAGCATCGGCACCAACGATCTCATCCAATACCTGCTGGCCATCGACCGCGGCAACAACCGCATCGCGCACCTCTACGACCCGTCGCATCCCGCGGTGTTGCGGGTGTTGAAGCAGGTCGTCGATGCCGGCCATGCCCGGAAGCTCAAGGTCAGCGTGTGCGGCGAGATGGCGGGCGACCCGATCTACGCGCCGCTCCTGCTCGGGCTCGGGGTGGACGAACTGAGCATGACGCCCACGCTGCTGCCGGCGGTGAAATTCCTGATCCGCGCCATGAGGATGGACGACGCCCGCAAACTCGCCCAGGACGCGCTCGCGCAATCCGATCCCAAGCAGACCTACGCGATGATCGTGGCGTTCTACAACGAACGCGTGAAGGTGGAGTGAGGCGATTTTCGATTTTGGATTGTCGATTTTAGATTCTCTGGCGCCGCGACAACTCGTGGACCGTGCGGACGGATCCGGCGGGCAGAGGTGGAATGCGGCAAATTTCGGATTTGCGGTTCGAGGCCGCCTCGGCAATTTTCCGGTCATGACCACGCAGGCCAAGGAGCTGACTAAGCAGGCGCTCGCCCTCAAACCCGAGGAGCGGATTGAGCTGGCCGAAACCCTGCTGACGAGCGTGGACGGTTTCGCTTCACCCGAGATCGAGGCAGCGTGGCAGGAAGAGATCGAGCGGAGGGTGAAGGAAATAGAAACGGGCCAGGCAAAGCTGATTCCGGCGGAGGAAGTCCACCGGAAAGCGCGCGCCGTGGTCCATGAAACCTCTCGTCTATCATCACGCCG
>JAYVZM010000432.1:0-3008 GCA_043783345.1 Verrucomicrobiota bacterium | reverse complement strand
GACTCGAAGAACTCCGACATCATCAGCATCAGCCAGAACATGCCGCGCCCGGTCAGCCGCCAGCCGTGCGCATCGCGCGTCGCGGCGCCGAGCACCTCCATGGTGCGCAGCTCGCCCCAGAGTTTGCGGAAAAACTTGCGGCCGTAGCGCGCCTGCGCCCATTCGCGGTCCAGCCCGAGCCCGAACATTTTCACGAGCAGGGTATAGCGCATGCGATCCGTGTCGCCGAGCCGGTGCTGGGTGGTGATGCCGATGAGTCCCTCCCGGATGCGTTCGCCATAGGCCTGCAGGGAGAATGACGTCGAGTAGAGCGTGCCATCGAGGTAGCTGAACGCGCCGCTGCCGACGCCGACGTAGTTCTCGCTGGCCACCAGGTATTCGTCGGTGCCCTGCCCTGATTTCGTGAAGCACCAGGCCGAGGACGGGGCAAAGTCCGGCGACAGCTCCTGCACGATGGTCTGGTAGAATTTCTTGAGCCGCCGCCGGTCGGGCTGGCCCATTTGCTTCTCCATGCGGCGCAGGACCGTGGGGGAGGTCATCAGCGGATACAGGGAAATCTGGTTGGCGCCGAGGGTGCGGAAGACCGCCAGGTCGTTCTGAAGCGACGCGAGGGTCTGGTGCGGCTGGTTGAAGATCAGGTCGACATTCAGCGTGGGAAAATACGGCGCGGCCAGGCGGATGCGCTCGGCGGTCTCCGCTCCGTTGCCATACTTGGTGTAACGCTCCATCTCGCGCAGCAGCCGGTCGTCGAAGCTCTGCACGCCCACAGACAGGCGGGTGACGCCCGCCGTCCGCAAGGCGGCCAGCAGCGGCGGCTGCAGGTCCTTGGGGTTGGTTTCCACCGACACCTCGCGGACCCCGAAGAGCGAGCGGACCAACCCGATGGTCTCGACGAGTTCGGCGGGCTCGCAAGTCGGGGTGCCGCCGCCAAAGTAGACGCCGGTGAACTTGTGGCCGGCGGCGTGATAGCGCCGGATCTCCTCGCGCAGCGAGGCGAAGTAGCTGCGCGCCTGCGCCGTGTGGTGCTGCACGCGGTGAAAGGAACAGAACGGACACAGCACCTCGCAAAAGGGGATGTGCACATAGAGGTAGGCGTCCCCCTCCGGCACGGGCGGCACCCGGCCGTCGGCTTCCGCCATCTTCATGAAACCGCGTGTCCGGAACCGGAAAAGGCGGATGAGAGCGGAGTCGATGAGCGTGGAGTCGAACATGAGGTCAGAAGCTCCAACATCCAAGGGCCAAGCTCCCGTGAAACTCCAAACCGCCAATGCACCAAGGATCCGGTTTGGTTATTGGCCGTTCATGATTCATTGGAGCTTGGAGGTTGTAAATTGGAGCTTCAGGCCGCCTTTGGTCCGACGGTTGTTCCGACATAAACGCGCGGCCTAGTGTCCCAGCCGGGAGACCATGGCGTAGATGATGAGCACAAGGAGGACGAGGCCGGTGCCGAAGAACATAAAGCCCATGGCCTTCGCGACCTTCTTGCGGCCCTCCCATTCATCCTTGATGGCGTAGTCCTTGAGCCGGCCGGCGGCGACGAGCCGGTCATACCAGCGCTTCCGCTCGTGCAGCATCTCCGTATGCGAGATGCGGCCGGAGAAGATGACCGTGTCCATCGGGAACTTCTCGATGCGGAAATGCGTGTTGAAGAAATGGAAGGTGAAGATGAAGCCGGCGGCGAGCAGCGCCTCGTCGGAGTGAATCACGTGCGCGATGTTGATCAGCCAGCCCGGCAGGAACAGGGTGAAGAACTTCGGGAACCAGAGGATGAGGCCCGAGACGCCGATCATGAAGATGCCCCAGAACACGGCGAAGTAGTCGAAGCGCTCCCAGTAGGTCCAGCGGTCGAACTGCGGCCGCGGGCCCTTGCCGAAAAACCATTTCTGGTGGGCGACAAAGTCGCGCCAGTCCTGGAAGGACGGCACCATCGAGTCGGGCCCGAACAGGGCGCGCCAGAAGCGGAGCAGCTCGATGCGGCCGGTCTCCGGGTTGCGGATCGCCTGGCGCCGCGCCCACAGCGAGGTGAAGAGTTCGCCCAGGTGGAGCGCAAAGTAGGTGAAGGTGACGACGGCGCCGAAGTGGTGCAGCGAGCGCGCCACGCCCGCCCCGCCGATGAAGTGGAAGATCACCTTGGCCCATTCCGTGTAGTAGAACTTCAACGGCATGCCGGTGATCACCAGCAGCAGGAAGCTCGTGACCACGAGCATGTGCAGGAAGCGCTCGAAGGGCGTGAAGCGCGTGTATTGCACGTCATCGGCGTTCGACTTGATGACGGCCTCCCGGAAAGTTTTCGAATCGGTCAGGTAGAGGTAGATCGAGCGGAAGAGCCAGAACGCGGTATGCAGCCCGAAGAAGGCGAACGTGCCGATCAGCAGCGCCGTCATGAACAGGAAGACCTTGTTGAGGAGCGGGTAGTTGACACTGTCCAGCGGGTTGGCGTGCGGCTGGTATTGCGTGAACTTCACATTGACCCCGGCGTGGCATTGCGAACACGTCTTGACGATGTTGTCCTTCGACAGCCGCGAGCGCGGATCGCTGACCGGGAACACATCGTGGTGGCCGTGGCAGTCGTAGCAGGCGGCGACATCCGAGGCGACGTTCGGCTGGCCGAGCGCCATCGCCTTGCCGTGATAGGTCTCGCGGTAGTGCTCGAGCCGGTCCTGGTGGCACTTGCCGCAGCTCTGGTCGCTGAGTCCCTTGAAATGCGCGGTCGCGGGCTTCTCGATGTCGTGCGCGCTGTGGCAGTCGGTGCAGACCGGGCCCTTTTTATCGCCCTTGATGAGAAGCTGGCCGTGCACGCTCGCGTTGTAGGTGTCCTCGATGCCGACGTGGCACTTGCCGCAGGACTTCGCGATGTTGGCGTGATTGGAGTGCGAGTCCTTGTCGATGCTGCGCTTGATATCGTGAACGCCATGGCAGTCGTTGCAGGAGGGCGCGACGATCAGGCCCATTTTCATCAGGGCGCGGCCGTGGATGCTGTCGAGGTAGTGGCCCGCGGCCTCGGTCTG
>JAYVZM010000431.1:0-7792 GCA_043783345.1 Verrucomicrobiota bacterium | reverse complement strand
TGCCCTCAAGCCGGTATTTGCCGGCCTCGCGCGCGGCGGCGACACTCCCCAGGCGGACGAGTTCGTCGTAGGAAACAACCTCCGCCTTGATGAAGCCTTTTTCGAAATCGGTGTGAATGACGCCGGCGGCCTGCGGGGCTTTCCAGCCCTGCTTGATGGTCCAGGCGCGGACTTCCTTTTCGCCGGCGGTGAAGTAGGTCATCAGGCCGAGCAGGGCGTAGGTGCCTTTGATCAGCGCCGAGACGCCGGAGTCGTCGACGCCGAGATCCTTGAGGAAAGCCTTGGCCTCGTCAGGAGGCAGGTCGATGAGTTCGGCCTCGATACGCGCGCTGATCGGCACGTAGGCGGCGGCGTGGTGCGTGCGAACATACTCCGCGACTTTCATGACGAAGGGATTCTGCTCGGCGGTGGCGAGATCGGACTCGGCGACGTTGCAGGCGAACAGCACGGGTTTCGCCGTGAGGAGCTGGAAAAGTTTCATCAGCCCCACTTCCTCGGGCGTGGCGGGGAGGACGTTGGCGGTCTTGCCGGCGTTCAGGTGCGGTTCGAGTTTATGCAGCAGCGCCAATTCGAGGATCGCCTCCTTGTCGCCCGCCTTCGCGTTTTTCTGGGTCTTGGTCATGCGCTTCGCGACGGCTTCGAGATCGGCCAGCACGAGCTCGGTGGTGATGACCTCGATGTCGCGCACCGGATCGATGCTGCCCATCGTGTGGATGATGTCGGGATCCTCGAAGCAGCGGACCACCTGCACGATGGCGTCGACCTCGCGGATGGTGGCGAGGAACTGGTTGCCGAGGCCTTCGCCTTTGCTGGCGCCGGCGACGAGGCCGGCGATGTCGACGAACTCGATGGCGGCGGGCACCACGACGTTGGTCTTGGCAATGGCCTTGAGGGCGTAGGCGCGTTCGTCGGGCACGATCACGACGCCGACATTCGGATCGATGGTGCAGAACGGATAGTTGGCGGCCTCGGCCTTGCGGGAGCGGGTGAGGGCGTTGAAAAGGGTGGATTTACCCACATTGGGGAGTCCGACGATGCCGGCTTTGAGCATAGAGAAAGCGCACCGTCGCCTTGTGAGGCGGGGCGGTCAATGGCAAACGGCAACCGACATGAATCCGGTCAAACCGCGGATCAGGCTGGAAACCAGTGAAGCTCTCGGGACCGTGCCGTTTATTCGTCCCGGTCTTCTACTTGATCCTATCCAGAACCGAAATATCGGAATCGAAGTTGGCCGGCCTCTCGACAATGGTGATCGTTTTTGCCGTTTGAGAACCCAACGGAATCACCTCAAGGGTCACCTTGGCACCTCGATTCCGGGCACTGAATATCCCGTTGAGTTCACTGCCACTACTAAAGGTCGCGTCGAACTCCGTGACGGGCTTCCCTTCGATGGCGACTATTCTCGCGTCTGGTTCCAGCCCTTTCTTCCAGGCATCAGAGTCAGGGTCAACAGTGTCCACATACATCATCATGACCTTCCTGGTTAGCCCATCTTTGAGCATTTTTATTCCGAAACCAAACGACATCTGAAATTCTCCACGAACGAGGACACGGGGCAATTCGTAGGCCTTCTCTTCCTGAAGGTTTGAAACCGGGAGAGTGGGGTTGTTTGTCGGCCCGTTTTTTGAGGCTTGAATACCGACCGGTTTGCCTTCCGTCGCCGCTGGTATATTCACTGCGGATGGCGGATGGCTATCTAGAGCCTGCTTCTCTTGTTTTGGACTCGTGCATGATGCTACAAGGCAAAGCCCGATGGGAAGTAATGTGACACTTTTCACTTCGGTTTTTGGCAAACGGCGCTGCTCGGGCGTCAAACAGCACTGGCACTGGATACAAATGGGTAGCCAAGGCGCAAACAATTACCTCAGATAGTTGCTGGAATGAGAGAGGAATTGGCCTCAATTGACGCCTGCGCGCCTGTGGCACTGGGGGCTTGACAAGAGCAAACTTGTCCCGTGCATTCTCACCCTTTTCCAAACGAACACCGTTAGCTTTTAAGCAACCAGACACATCAAATGGCACTCAAAATCCGTCTTTCCCGCGTCGGCACCAAGAACGAACCGCATTATCGCGTGGTCGTGGCCGAGGAGCGTTCCCGCCGCGATGGCGACGCCGTCGAGCAGATCGGCTCCTACAACCCGCGCGCCAAGGGCAACCCCATGACCATCAAGCTCGACCGGGTCGACTACTGGGTCTCGAAGGGCGCCAAGCCCACCGCGACGATGCACTCGATGATCAAGCGCGCCCGCCGCGCCACGCCGGCTCCGGCCGCCACGGCCTGAGTCCCGTTCGATCGCTCGCAGCCTTTCAAGGTTCGGTTCGCGCCGAACCTTTTTTGTTTAATAATCGTCCCATGCGCATCGACGTCCTGACGCTCTTCCCCGCCATGCTCGACGGCTTTCTGGCCGAGAGCATGATCGGCCGGGCGCAGGAGGCGAAGCTGCTCGAGATCAAGGTCCACAATTTGCGCGACTGGACCAAGGACAAGCACAACACGACTGACGACCGGCCCTTCGGCGGCGGCGCGGGCATGGTGTTGAAGTGCGAACCGGTCTTCGACGCGATCGAACAACTGCAAACCCCCGGCTGTCGGCGCATCTACCTGACGCCCGATGGGACCCCGCTATCGCCCGCGCTCGCCCTCGAACTTTCGCAGCAATCGCACCTGGTGCTGCTGAGCGGACACTACGAGGGCATCGACCAGCGGATCCGCGAAAAAATCATCGATCAGGAGATCAGCATCGGGGATTATGTGCTTACCAACGGCACACTTGCGGCCGCCGTGGTGATCGATGCGCTCGCCCGTTTCATCCCCGGTGTGCTCGGTGAAGAAAAGTCGTTGACGACGGAAAGCTTCACCAGCAAGTTGCTCGACTTTCCTCAATACACGCGTCCCGCCGTTTACCGCGGCATGTCCGTGCCGGAAGTGCTCCTCTCGGGCAACCACGGCGAAATCGAAAAGTGGCGGCACGCGCAGCAAGTGGAAAAAACCCAGAACGTCCGTCCCGATTTACTCACATAACCAGCCATGAATCCCATTATCCAGGAAATCACCGCCAACCAGGTGAAGCATAAAATCGCGCCGTTCAAAGTCGGCGACGGTGTCCGCGTGCACACCAAGGTCCGCGAGGGTGACAAGGAGCGCGTGCAGATTTTCGCCGGCGTCGTGATCGCCCACAAGGGCAGCGGCATCCACGAGACCTTCACCGTCCGCCGCATCAGCTACGGCGAGGGCGTCGAGCGCGTGTTTCCGGTCAACTCGCCCAACGTCGAGAAGATCGAGGTGGAGAAGGATGCCGAGCCGGGCCGGGCCCGCCTTTATTATCTCCGCGACCGCACCGGCAAGGCCGCCATGGCCGTCAAGGAGAAGCGCTACGAGGCGCCGGCCAAGGCGTGAGCACGCGGTCCAGTCATTAAGCGAAGCGAGCCACCCGGCTCGCTTTTTTTATAACTTAAATTGGGCTTTGCACCGGAATGGTCCGGCGGCGTAAATCGAAGGCGGCGCATTGCCCCCAACCCTTTCGCTTATGAAACTGCAGACTGATATTCTCGCCCAAGCCTCCGCCCAAGCCCGCGGCCTCGCCATCGATGCCGTGCACAAGTGCTCCTCCGGCCACCTCGGCCTCCCGCTCGGCGCCGCCGAGATTGGCGCGGTCCTCTACGGACACGCGTTGGTGCACAACCCCGATGAACCGCGCTGGCTGAACCGCGACCGCTTTGTGCTCTCCGCCGGCCATGGCTCGATGTTCCTCTACAGCTGGCTGCACCTGAGCGGCTACGACCTGCCGCTGGAGGAAGTGAAGAATTTCCGTGCGCTGCACAGCAAGACCCCCGGACACCCCGAGTTTCATGAGACCCCCGGCGTCGAGGCCACCACCGGTCCGCTCGGCCAGGGGATCGGCAACTCCGTCGGCTTCGCCATGTCCGGCCAGATGGCGGCGGCGCGCTTCAACACGCCCGGGCACGAGATTTTCAACCACCACGTCATCTGCCTCGCGGGCGACGGCTGCATGCAGGAAGGCGTCGCCATGGAGGCCTGCGCCTTCGCCGGCCACCAGGGCCTCGACAATCTCATCCTCATCTACGACTCGAACGACGTTACCCTCGACGCCATGGCGGCGAAGACGCAGAGCGAAAACACGGCCGCGCGCTTCAAGGCGATCGGCTGGGACGTGCAGACCCTCGCCGACGGTCACGACCTCGCGGCCATCCTGAAGGCCATCAACAAGGCCAAGAAAACCAAGAGCGGCAAACCGCAGCTCATCATCGCCCGGACCATCATCGGCAAGGGCATCGCGGAAGTGCAGGGCACCTCGAAGGGCCACGGGGAGGGCGGGGCGAAGTTCGCCGACGCCGCCCGCAAGGGCCTCGGGCTCCCTGCCGACCAGCCTTTCTACGTGAGCGACGCGGTCCGCGCCTACTTCGCCGATCACAAGAAGCGGCTCAAGCGCAGCTACAACAAGTGGAAGAAAACCTTCACCGTCTGGCGCGAGGCCAATCCGGAAAAAGCCGCGCTGCTCGACCGCGCCGGTCAGGCGCCCAGCGCCGCGCATCTGCTGGAAAAGATTCCGCATTTCCCCGCCGACGCCAAACTCGCCACGCGCGCCGCGGGCCAGGTCGTGCTGCAGACCGTCGCCGCTGAACAGCCGCTGCTCATCTCCGGCAGCGCCGACCTGCACGGCTCGACGCTCAACTACATCGCCGCCGACAAGGATTTCGACAAAACCAACCGCGCCGGGCGCAATCTTCGCTATGGCATCCGCGAGCACGGCATGGCGGCCATCAACAACGGCGTGGCCTACGACGGAATCTTCCGTCCGTCCTGTGCGACCTTCCTGGTGTTCGCCGATTACTCGCGCCCCTCGATGCGACTCGCCGCGCTCTCGAAGCTGCCGGTCATCTATATCTACACGCATGATTCAGTCGGCGTCGGCGAAGACGGTCCGACCCACCAGCCGGTCGAGACGGTTTCCGCGCTGCGGCTGATCCCGAACTTCGATGTCATCCGTCCCGCGGATCCCGAGGAAACCGCCGGCGCTTTTGCCGCCGCGCTGGAGCGCACCGATGGACCGACGCTGCTCGCGCTCACGCGGCAGGCGGTGCCGATGTTGAATGACATTCCCGCGAGCGTCCGTCGTGCCGGGGTGCTCAAGGGCGGCTATATCGCCGTGCAGGAGACCGCTCCGCTGACCCAAATCCTCCTGGCTTCAGGCTCTGAATTGCAGTGGGCCATCGCCGCCGCCAAAACCCTCGGGCCCGGAACCCGCGTGGTTTCGTTGCCGTCATTTTTTCGCTTTGAGCGGCAGCCGGCGGAATATCGCGACGCGATTCTGCCTCCGTCGTGCCGCAAACGCGTGGCCATCGAGGCCGGCGTTACCGCGCTGTGGAGCAAATTCGTCGGGCTCGACGGCAAGGTGGTCGGCATCGACCGCTTCGGGCTTAGTGCCCCCGGCAACGTCGCCATGAAGGAACTCGGCATCACCGCCGAGGCGGTGGTGGTGGCGGCCAAGTCGCTGTAGGGGATTGACTACGGTCCGCATGTTCCGCCGGCCCTCGGGCCGGCTGTGTTGCTTGGCCAGTTTGGCAACTGTCATGCTATGTTCACAAAAGACTACTTGCAAAAATCGTTAGGCAGCTAACCGTAAGCCTCCTTATCCATGCCGCACCTGCTTTTGAAAGACCTGCCGCGCTACGAATGCCTCCTCGAGGCGGCGAAGATATTTCCCGACCTTGATCCGTCGGCGGCGGAGGCGTTTCTCCATCT
Source organism: Verrucomicrobiota bacterium (assembly GCA_043783345.1). Lineage (GTDB taxonomy): Bacteria > Verrucomicrobiota > Verrucomicrobiia > Opitutales > Opitutaceae > Lacunisphaera. Next base: position 2,028 of record JAYVZM010000431.1, on the reverse strand, counting down.
CCTGCGCACCGGAGACGAGGTGTGGGAGGTCACGGATCGCAACCTGGACGATCACAAGATTTCCCACGGCCGGTTCAGCGTCCTGATGCTCCTGTGGCGCAGCGTGCGGCCGGGCGCAGCCAAGCTGCTGGGGGCCGAGGAAGGCGTGTGCGGCCCCCGCACCCCGGCCGAGCTCGCCGAGGCCGCCGGAGTCACGCGGGCGACCATGACCGGATTGATCGATACCCTCGAGCGCGACGGCTTTGTGACGCGCGAACCCGATCCGGTGGACCGGCGGATGATGTCGGTCCTGCTCACCGCCAGGGGCGAGAAATTCCTCACCGAATTTCTCCCCGGTCATTTCAAGGTCATCGCGGAACTCATCGCTCCGCTGACGGAAGCCGAGCGCAAGACCTTTGTGCGGCTGCTGGTGAAGATCCAGCAGCACGCCGCGACTTTGCACCGCGGCCCGCTCAAACTGGCCCACGCCGGTTGAGCGGTCCTTTTAGTTTTCATTTAGTCTTATCTCAAAAAGCATCCACGCCATGTTCAAAAAACTCGTCCTGTCCACGCTGGGTCTCCTGATCCTCCTCGCCGGCCTCTGGTCGGTCAAATTCGCCCCCCGTTTCGGGCAATTCTCCGTGATGGCCGCGGTCGGCGCCAGCATGGTCCCGCCGCCCGAGGTTGTCACCGCCGCCCCCGCGCGATCCGAAGTGTGGGAAACCACCCTCACCGCCACCGGATCGATTGTCACGGTGCAGGGAGTGACGCTCGGCGCCGAGATGGCCGGCAAGGTCGGCAAGATTGAATTCGAGTCCGGCGCCTTTGTGAAGGCGGGCGAGTTGCTCGTCCAGCTCGACACCTCCACCGAGGAGGCGCAGCTCCGCGCCGCCGAGGCGAGCGCCGCCCTGGCCAAGGCCAACCTCAACCGTTCGACCGACCTGTTCGAGAAGCAGGCCGTCTCGAAATCCGACATCGACCTGGTCGACGCCCAATACAAGCAGGCGGTTGCCCAAGCCGACAATATCCGCGCGGTCATCGCGAAGAAGACCATCCGCGCGCCGTTCGCCGGCCGGCTCGGCATCCGCCTGGTGAATCTCGGACAGATCCTGCACGAGGGGGACCCGATCGCCTCCCTGCAGACGCTCGATCCCATCTACGTCAACTTTTCCCTCCCGCAGCAGCAGCTGGCTGCGGTGGCCGCGGATTCGGTGGTGCGCGTCACCACCGATGCCGCGCCCGGACAGTCCTTTGCCGGCAAGATCACCGCGATCAACCCCGACTTGGACGCCGTCACCCGCTCCGTCCGCATTCAGGCGACCTTGCCCAACCCCGCCGAGAAGCTCCACCCCGGCATGTTCGCCAACGTTGAAGTCGTGCTGCCCCAGCGCGAAAACGTCCTCGTCATCCCGGCCACCTGCGTGCTCTACGCCCCTTATGGCGACTCGGTGTTTGTCATCGACGAGAAGAAAAATGAGCACTCCGGGCAGATGGAGAAAATCCTGCGCCAGCAATTCATTCGCATTGGCGGCAGTCGGGGCGATTTTGTCACCATCGCCTCCGGCCTGAAGCCCGACGAAACCGTCGTCACCAGCGGTGTCTTCAAGCTCCGCCCCGGCATGGCCGTGATGGTGGACAACAAGCTTGCGCCCAATGCGCAGCTCTCGCCGAAACCCGACAACACCTGAATTTGAACCGGGCGCGACGCCCCCGCTCCCCTCCTCCACGCCATGAAGTCCTCCTTCACCGACCTTTTCATCCGCCGCCCTGTCCTCGCGATCGTGGTCAACGCCGTGATCATCATCGCGGGCGTGCAGGCCTGGCGTTCGCTCACCATCCGCCAGTATCCGCGCAGCGAAAACGCCTCCGTCGCCATCTCCACGGTCTACGTCGGCGCCAGCGCGGACCTCGTCCGCGGCTTCGTCACCACGCCGCTCGAGCAGGCCATCGCGTCCGCCGACGGCATCGACTACATCGAGTCGAAAAGCCTGCTGGGCTTTTCGATGATCACCGCGCGCCTTAAGCTCAACTTCGACCAGACGAAGGCGC
>JAYVZM010000430.1:0-7805 GCA_043783345.1 Verrucomicrobiota bacterium | reverse complement strand
GGCGCGGTGTTGAGCAACACGGGATCGAGGTTGCCCTGCAGGGCGACGTTGCCCGGCACGAGCTTGCGGGCGATGCCGAGGTCCACGGTCCAGTCCACCCCGAGCGCCGTCGCGCCGCTGAAGGCCTGGTCGGTGAGCTGCGAAGTTGTGCCCTTGGCGTAGAGGATGACGGGGAAATCCGGCGGGAGGGCGGCGATGATGTCGCGAATCCAGCGGAGCGAGGCGGCCTCGTAGTCCTGGCCCGCGACTATCCCGCCCCACGAATCGAAGATCTGGATGGCGTCCGCTCCGGCGCGGATCTGCATCTTGAAATACGCGATGAGCGCGGCGGTGAGCTTTTCCATCAGCGCGTTGAAGAAAACGCGGTTGGAGTAGAACACGCTTTTGCTGCGCTCGAAATCGTCCGCGCTGCCGCCCTCGAGCATGTAGGTGGCGAGGGTCCAGGGCGAGCCGCCGAAGCCGAGCAGGGCCCGTTCGTTTTTGAGCTCCGCCTTCACGCGGGCCAGCGCCTGCCCGACGTAGTCGAGCCGCGAGGCGACACCGGTGGCGTCGAGCCGGTCGAGCTGCGCCTGGTTTTCGAGGCGGAAGTCCATGGCGATGCCGCCCTCGTCGCGGAACTTGTAGCCCTGACCCATGGCCTCGGGGATCACGAGGATGTCGGAAAAGATGATGGCGGCATCTAGCGCGAACCGGCGGAGCGGTTGCAGGGTGACCTCGGCAGCTAGCTCGGGGGTCTTGACCATTTCGAGAAAGGACGACTTCGCCTTCAGTTCGCGGTATTCGGGCAGGTAGCGGCCGGCCTGCCGCATGATCCAGACCGGCGGGCGGTCGAGCGGCTGGCAGGCGAGGGCGGAGAGGAAGCGTTCGCGGGAAGTCATTGGGCAGAAGTAGCGAGTAGCGGGTAGCGGGTAGCGAGCATGATGTCAGCCCTGAACCCAGTCTCGGGGTTTGAGGAAGACGTCATAGAGCCGGGCCTCAGGGGAACCGGCCTCGGGTTTCCAGTCGTAGCGCCAGGCGACGAGCGGCGGCAGCGACATGAGGATGGATTCGGTGCGGCCGTCGCTCTGCAGACCGAAGAGCGTGCCGCGGTCGCAAACCAGGTTGAACTCCACGTAACGTCCGCGGCGGTAGAGCTGGAAATCGCGCTCCCGCGGGCCGTGCGGGGTGTTCTTCCGCCTTTGCACGATGGGCAGGTAGGCCGGCAGGAAGGCGTCGCCGACGCGGCGCATCAGCGCGAAACTTTGCTCGAAGCCCGGCTCGTTGAAGTCGTCGAAGAAAATACCGCCGATGCCGCGCGGCTCGCCGCGGTGCTTCAGGTAGAAATAGTCGTCGCACCACTTTTTGAATTTCGGATACAGGCCCTCGCCGGAGAGTTCGCAGGCGGCGCGCGCGGTGCGGTGCCAGTGGATGGCGTCCTCCTCGAAGCCATAATAGGGCGTCAGGTCGAACCCGCCGCCAAACCACCAGGCATTGCCGGCGATAAAAAAGCGAACGTTCAGGTGCACGGTCGGCACGTAGGGATTGCGCGGGTGGATGACCAGCGACAGGCCCAGCGCGTCGAAGGGCCGGCCGGCGAGTTCGGATCGCGAGGCCGTGGCCGACGCGGGCAGGGTGGGGCCGGTCACGTGGGAGAAGCCGACGCCGGCCTGCTCGAACACGGCGCCGTCGCTCAACACCCGGGAGCGTCCGCCGCCGCCGGCGGCGCGCGTCCACTCATCCTCCTGGAACTTGCCGCCATCTTCGCGCGCCAGGGCCGCGCAGATCCCGTCCTGCAGGGCGAGGAGGTAGCGGCGGACGGCGTGGAGATCGGGCGGCATGGAAGAAAGGGGAACAGGTAGCCACAAAGCGCCGCAAAAATACACGAAAAACCGGGCGACCCCCTTGACGACCTGGCTATGGTTCGGGGTCGACAGGGCGGGCTGCGCCGCCTTTTCTCGCCCACCCGCGATGAATTCCGCCGTTCTCACGACCATCGCCGCCACGGGCTTCACCGTCGCGTTTTTCCATGCGGCGATCCCGACGCACTGGCTGCCGTTCGTCCTGGTGTCGCGGGCCCGCCGCTGGAGCCGGGCCAAGACCCTGGCGGTGGCGTCGCTGGCCGGGCTGGGGCATGTGGCGCTGACCAGCCTGCTGGGCCTGGGCATCGCCTGGTTCGGCTTCCAGCTGGACGAAAAGCTGGGGCACCTGTTTCCGTGGATCGCCGGCGGCATCCTGCTCGCCATCGGCGCGTTTTATTTCTGGCGGCAATGGAGCGGGCACGGCGTGGGGCATCACCATGTGCTCGGCACGCCGCATCATCCCACGGAGCAGTGCGGGCATGAAGTGGAGGCCCACAGCCACTGGGAGGACGAGTTGAAGGACAGCCCGCTGGTGTCGGACAAGGCGGGCGACGGCGCGGCGATCAGCGGCCTGCTCGTGATGCTCACCCTGTCGCCCTGCGAGTTGTTTCTGCCCGTTTATCTGTCCGGCGTGCAGTTCGGGTGGCGGGGTTTCGTGATTCTCAGCCTGATCCTCGCGGTGGGCACACTGGCGGGCATGCTGGTGTTCACCTGGCTGACCTTGGTCGGGCTGGAGCGGGTCCAGCTGCGGAAGTTCGAGCGCTACGAGGCGGCGATGCTCGGCGCCATCTTCACGGTGCTGGGCGTGCTGCTGCTGGTCTTCGAACCGGGGGCGTGAAAAGGGCCGCCCGCTCGGGCGGCCGGGGGACCGGCGCCGTTCGCGAACCTCCGGGCTATTTGATCAAGGCCAGCAGCGCCTTGTCCTGAACCAGTTCCTCGACGTTGAGCTTGATGGTTTCGTTCAAGGCGACGAGTTGGCTCGCGAATTTGTTGGCCCTCCGCTTGGTGCTTTTCACCGATTCATAAAGGACGCGTCCGGTCGCCTTTTCCTTCAGCACATATTTGACCCGCAAGGTCCAATCACCCGAGTAGCCGAGATCGTCGATCATCAATTCCTCCACCTCGCCGCCGAGCTGGCGATCCGGGCCCTCGAGCTTCGCTCCCACGAAGGGAAGTTCCTTGAGGAGCGCCATCAGGAAGATTTTATCGATGGGCTGATCGAGCAGGATATTGCCGTAGGCCGTATTGCGAATCTGGTTGGGCCTGATCCTGCTGCCGGTGGCCAAGGCGGGCAGGTATCTGAAATCCGCCACCGTCAGGTGGCCCGGGGGTGATGGCACCGGGATTGGCGCCTGGGTTATGGGCGACGTTTGCGACTTGCAGCCGGCGAGGGCCAGCCAGCCGAGCACGAGGAGCGGGACCAGGAAACGATGCTGCTTCATGCGGGTGGGGATTGAGCCGGTGGGTTGATCGAACGCTGCCCGGCCCGGTCGGGCGAAACCGACAAGGTCGGCCGGGCAGCGGTGGATAAGGGGACACGTTTCGGCCCGAGTGGTTTCACAATCGTGCGCTGGTTCCGGTCGATCTCCCGCCTGGCAGCACGAAGCCGACGGGTGACCGCCGCGGGGAAAAGGTGGCGCATGCGCCGACGCTGGGCATTCCGTTTCGGGACTCAAAGCAAAATCTGCGGAGGTGGCGCGGCAGGATCGCGCTTGCGGGCCGGCCTCGGCTGGCTAGGGTGGTTACACAGACGGTCAATCCCAACCTCGGATATCCCATGAAAACCCTCGCGCGTTACGTTTGGGCAATAGCGACACTCGGGGGCATCCTGTTCGGATCCGGCTGCTCCACGACCTCCCACACCGCGCGGACGGTGCGGGTCGTCGAGTCCAAGCATCTCGGACCGGTCATCGATTTCAAGGTGGTGGAGAATTCCACCGACCGTGAGCTCTCTCCCCAGGAAATGACCCAGCTACGCGAGGCCGTGACCAAATACCTGGAGGGCGAGGGCCTGATGGGACGCAAAGGGGAGTATTTCGTGCGGGTGAGTTTCCCGGGCGAGAAGGCGGGCGATCCCGACGAATCGGTGGTCGTCAAACTCACGAACATTCCATCGTCCACCTATACGCTCATTGCGGCTTACCCCGCCATCGGCGCCGACGACTACTATCCCAGCGATTACTTCTACGACTACGGTTTCACCTATTGGGATTCCTCGTATGACTATTACAACCCGCCCGGCTATTATCCGGGCGACTATCACCGCCGGTTCCCCCTGACGCCGCGCCACCCCGGCGACATCCACCCCGGCGACCGGGACGATGGCCCGCGAGGAACCCACGCGCGCAATGACGGGAAGCGGGATCGCAAGGATGGCTCTCCCGGTGTCGACCACCGGCCCAGAAACACCGGCTATACGCCGCGTTCGCCGGATGGGGATGGTTCGCGCAATCACGCTCGGAGAGGCGACTACACGCCCCGCTCCACGGATTCCGGCGGATCGCGGGACCATGCGCCCCGGGACAATTCGCCGCGTTCGTCCGACTTTGGCGGTTCGCGGGATCATGGCACGCGGGATCATGCGCCGCCTTCGTCGAGCAGCAGTTCCAGCAGCAATTCCTATTCGCCGCCGCCTCCGCCGCTTGCGCCGGCTCCGGCGCCCGTTTCGCAGTCGAACCCGGAAGTAGACGGTAATTCGCGCAACCAGAAATATCAGCAGAACTAGGGGAGGTCAGGCGTTCGCCTTGGAGCCATAGAGCGCGACCAGGGCCGCGCCGATCGCCTGTGAAAGTTCGCCGAGCGTCGCTGGCACGACCTTGAGCATCTTCCGCTGCTGCGGCCAGAGATAGGGCTCGGCCGACTCGCGGATGATGCGCAGGTAGCGTTCCCGGAAGGCGGGCGTGGTGGCGTCCGGGTCGATCAGACCGCCGCCGATGACGACATATTCGCTGTCCACGGCCATCAGCAGGGAGGCCATGTGCAGGCCAAGCGCGCGGGCCTGAAAATTGAAAATCTCGACGGCCAGCGGGTCGTCCTTCTGGGCCAGGGTGCGGAGCGAGAAACATTTCTCCTTCACCGGCACGCTGGACGCGGCCAGGGGGTGGTCGGGATATTTCCCGAGCATTTCCGCGAGCAATTGCGGCAGACCAGAGATCGTGGTGTAGGCTTCGATGCAACCCCAGTCACGGCCGCACCCGCACGTGAACGGGCGGATGTTGCCGAGCAGGTGCAGCGGCGCAGGCATGTGGCCGCCCTCCATGCCGTTCAAGCTGTCGCCGTCGAGCGGCAGGCCGTTGGGGTCGACGTAGGCCACGCCGAGGCCGGAACCCGGTGCGAGCATGAGGACGCTGGCTTTCCGGCCGGCGCGGACCCGCGAGGCCTCGCCGACGCCGCCGTAGTTGCCGTCGTTGCCCGCCACGAGGGGCACGGCGCGGCCGGCCGCCTGGGCGAGCGCCCGGCTGTAGTCCGCGTGAAAATCCCAGCCCTCGAAACTGCGCGGCAGGTTGGCGGCGCGGCCCAGCACCCCGTAGCGCTCATAAGGGCCGGGGATGGCGAGCCCCACGCCCCGCACCTGGTCCCACGCCAGCTTGTTCTCGGCGAGGAAGCCGTTCACGCCCTCCACCCAGCCGCGCACGACCGCCCCGGTGCCGGCCGCGGAATTTGTGGAGCTCTGGCGGAGCTGGTGGGAGATGAGGGCGCCGTCGGCCCAGACACCGCCGGTCTTTGACGTGGTGGCGCCGCTGTCGGTGCCGATGAAGATTCCTTGGGTCGACATGAGGGAGAAAATTGCGAAAACGGAGCCGATTCAGTGGCAGGGCCTGCATCGCTGGGCAACGGCAAAGCGTGGAATAACTACCGCGGACGCATCTCGGTCTTTCGTGGCGGCGGTCGCTGGCCGCCGTCGGGAGTGCCGAGATATTCCCGGCGGTCAGCGACCGCCGCTACAGGTGCAGGAAATCGAAGTGCCCCCTACCGTGCACCCCGCCGGCGGCTGACTCGGGCGCGTCCGGGCTTCTTTGGCTGGGGCACGACCCCAATCCTCGGATCGCGCCGGCGGACCAGGGCGACGAGGCGCGGCGCGCTCCGCTCGAAGGCGTCGGCGCTTTCCGGCAGATAGAGCCACTTGGGCAGGATCGGGTGAGGCGCGAGCGCGGGAAAATCGGCCTGCAAGGCCGCCTGGCGGTCGCGGTCGGTGCAAACGAGCAGGCCCCGCCAGGGCTCCTCGCTCGCGCAGAAGCAGAGCATCAGCTTGCCATCGAGATAAACCGCCTTGGCGCCGAACATCGCGCGGAGGACGAACGACGGTTCGGTTTCCAGCGGTTCCCACAGCCACTGGTGCGGGTGCACGGGTTTCGCCCGGGCCAGCCGTTTTTCGAATGGGTCGCGCATGCGGGGAATTTCCAAGCACGAATGGTCAAAAACATCAGGGGTGGAGCGAAACGGAGAGCAGGTTTCCGTCGGGATCCTTGAACCACGCCACCCGGGCTCCGCCCGGCGCGTCCCAGATTCCGAGCTTGTCCTGCTCCATTCCAGGGTAGCGTTCAAAGGCGACCCCGCGCTTGGTCAGCGCCGCGACTTTTTCCTGAATGCCATTTACCTTCCAGCCGAGAATGGTGAAAGGCTGGGGCGAGAAGGCAGTCCACCTTGACAACGCGGATCATTGTGCCGTCACCCTCGAAAACCAGCGCGAACCCGTCATTCGCCGTGAGCCGCAATCCCAGGGTATCTCCATAGAAAGCCCGGGCCCGATCGAAGTCCCGGGTCGGGATAAAACCGATGACTGGACTGGTTCCGAGCATGGGCTTGTCTGCGATTTTCTCCGTCCGGTGTCCAATCAGAATCCGGATGCGGCGGGCTCCGGCTTGGTCTATGCCGTTTGGTTCACCGCTTTGATTTTTTGCAGATAGGTCAAAGTAACAGCGGGCGATAGAGCCTCTTCGCGAAACCTCACGTAACCATGTCGCTCGTAAAGCCGGATGTTGGCCTGGCTCCGGGAGCCGGTGAAAAGCTCGAAGCGAACCGCTTCCGGAAACACCGATTCAGCTTCCAAAAGCAGGGCGCTGCCGATTCCCCGTCGCTGGAACTTGGGATCGACGATCAACCGTCCGACCAGGCAGGTCAGGCCCGCAAGCGCGACGCGAACCGAGCCGACGAGGAGACCGTCGATTTCGGCTTTGAGGAATACCTTCGATTCGAACTCCGCTTCGATTTCTTTGAGAGACTGCTGCAAGGGTGGAATTGAAAAATCATCATAGAGCACCGCCTCCGACCGATAGGCCTCCTTTTGGATGGCCAGAATGTGGGGGAGGTCGCGGCGTTCTGCCTTGCTGATCTTCATTTCTTTCGCTGAACGTTTACGGTGAGCAGCGACGGGCTAAGATTGACCCCAGCGGACGGACTTGTTTGCGGATTTCTCCGGCCGGTGTCCAACCAGAATCCAAGCGTGGCGGCGGGCAGAGTTGAAGCAACTGCGGGCCGGCTGACTGAAAAACTAAAAGCTCTGGTGTGTTCGCGCAGCGAAAACCACAAACTACAAAGCCTGAACCTCTGTCGGCTTCTCTCTGTCGGCTTCTTTCCGCCGATCGTTTCAGTGAACCGCGCCCGGCGTCGGTTCCGGAGAGTGGTTCGGACTATCGTTTTGATTTTCTGAGAAGCGGAACGCGGTAATCCAATCTCCCGATATCTTGATGTCCTTCACGATCGATCCCGGTTTTGGAGAAGGAAACAGCAGTGACGCGGCCAACTCTCCTCCTGGCCCGAATCCTACTACCGCCATTCGTTGTTCGTCACTTGTTGGCGCTTCGGCAATATACCAGAAGTATGCTGTCTTCTTATCATTCGAGACGTAAATCCCGTAGCGGGTCTGACTGAGCCTGTAGTATATGTGAGATTGCCTCGATTTGGTGGACATAGACATCCGTTTCGTCCCTGTAAGCGGCTCGATAAGTCCCGGCAAGCAGTGTGTGC
>JAYVZM010000429.1:0-18135 GCA_043783345.1 Verrucomicrobiota bacterium | reverse complement strand
GATGATCGGCGCTTTGAATTCGCGGGCGATGGGGCCGTATTCCGCCGTGCCCATGATGGTGCACACATGGCCGGCGGCGAGGAAGCCTTGGACGCGGTTGTCCGGCGACCCGAGCAGGGCGCGCATGGCGGGCGGCACGAGAACGTGCGAGGTGAGGAGGGAGAAATTCTTCACCTGCTCGCGCTCGGCGCGGAGCACCGACATGGCGTTGGCGGGCGCGGTGGTCTCGAAACCGACCGCGAAGAACACGACCGGCTTCGCCGGGTTTTCCTGCGCGATGGTGACGGCGTCGAGCGGCGAGTAGACGATGCGCACGTCGCCGCCGCGGGCCCTGGCGGTGAGGAGGTCGATGCCGTTGCCCGGCACGCGGAGCATGTCGCCGAACGAGCAGAGGATGGCGCCGTGCCCGAGGGCGAGCTCGACGGCCTGGTCGATGAGATCGGCGCTGGTCACGCACACCGGGCAGCCGGGGCCGTGGACGAGCGTGAGGGCTTTGGGGAGGAGGTCGTCGAGGCCGAACTTGACGATGGCGTGCGTCTGTCCGCCGCAGATTTCCATGATGGTCCAAGGACGCGTCGTGGCGCGCGCGATGGCGGCGGCCAGGGTGCGGACGAGCGCGGCATCGCGGTATTCGTCGACGTATTTCATTTTAGGTCGGGGTTCGTGTGTAGGAGCCTGCTTGCAGGCGATTCAGGGGGCGGTCCATTGGCGGGCGGTTCGAATCGCCTGCAAGCAGGCTCCTACAAAAGGAAGCAAATGATCGGGTTTCGTTCACGTTGCGGGGTCGCTGCCTTTCGCGGTCTCCAGCCCGTCGAGTTCGCCCATGGCCTTCAGATAACGGAAGGTTTCCGCGGCTTCCTGCGGGTCGACGATGCTGATGGCGACGCCGACGTGGACGAGGACGAAGTCGCCGAGTTTCGCCTCGGGCGTGCAGGTCAGACTGACGAGCTTGACGACGCCGGCGAAGCTGACCTTCGCAGAGCGAAGGAAGGGATCGTCGCCGATGATTTCAATGACTTTGCCGGGAACAGCGAGGCACATGGGGAAAGGGGGTGAGAGGTCAGAGAACAGTAGCGTGCCGGCCTGCAGCCCTCTGCGGACCCTGCGCTCTCTCTGCGTTGAAAAGACTTGATGACATGGAAATCAGGCCGGCAGGGCGACGGTCGTCAGGTTGAGCAGCGCCGCGAGGGCCTGGCCGGCGGCGATGGAATTGTCGTTGGGGGACAGCTGGCGGTGCACGAGGACACGGAACCCGGCGGCGGTGAGAGCCTCGGAGGCAAACGAGTGCAGGAGGGCGTTCTGGAAACAGCCGCCGGTGAGAACGACGGTGCCCGCCCCCGCCTGCCGGGCCACATGCACCATCGCCTGGGCCAGCCCGCGGTGAAACGCCGCCGCGAGCACGGCGGGATCATCGTGCGGGTTGAGCAGTTCCTCAAACGCGGGCTGCCAGTCGAGATCGAACCGGGCGCCGGGCGTGGCGGGAGCGACGAGGGCAAAGGGCAGGGCGCGGCCGTCGGCGACGGCCCGGATCGCCGCGGCCTCGACGGCGAGCGGGATCTGGCCTTCGTAGGCATTGCGGGTGCCGAGTCCGAGCAGCGCCCCGACGCCGTCAAACAGCCGGCCGGCGCTCGAGCAGCGGGGCGAGTTCACGCCGAAGGTGAGCATTGTCTGCAAGGTGGAGGCTTCGTGGGCGCGGAAACCAAAACGGGTGGCGATCTCCAGGAAGCGGCCGGCCTCGTGGGCCAGCGCGAGGGCGACCCGGCGCGCGTCCTTCGCCGCGGCATCGCCGCCGGCCAGCCGGAACGGACGCAGGCGGGCGAAGCGCTCGGCCTGATTCTGCCGCAGGAGGATGAATTCGCCGCCCCACACCGTGCCGTCCTCGCCGTAGCCGGTGCCATCCCAGGCGATGCCGAGCACGCCGTCGGCCGGGTGTTCATGCTCGAGCAGGCAGGCCAGGACGTGCGCGAGATGATGCTGCACGGCGATGCACGGCAGGCCGAGTTTTTGCGCGTAGTGGGTCGAGGCGTAATCCGGATGCTTGTCATGCGCCACGGCGATGAATTTCGAGCCGTGCAACTGGCCGAGCATCTTGATGGTCTGGGCGAACACGTGTCGCGTCGCCGCGCTTTCGAGATCGCCGAGATGCGGACTCAGGACCACTTGCCGGCCGGAGGCGACGGCCACGGTGTTTTTCATCTGGCCGCCGGTGCAAAGGAGCGGGCCCGGCAGCGAATGCGGCAGGCGGAGCGGGGCGGGCGCGTGGCCGCGGGCGCGGCGCAGGAGAATGGGTTCGTCGCGGGCGGTCAGCCGCACCACGGAGTCTTCCACCGGCCGGGCGATGGGCCGGTTATGTTCCAGGAAGAGATCGGCGATCTGCCCGAGGCGTTGGCGGGCCTCGGCATTGTCGGTGCAAATCGGTTCATCGGACAGGTTGGCGCTGGTGGCGACCAGCGGGAAGTCCACCGACTTGAGCAGGAGCAGATGCAGGGGGGAGTAAGCCAGGAGGGCGCCGAGCCAGGGATTGTCCGGCGCCAGGCCGGCGGCCAGGGCGGTGCCCGGCAGGCACGGCACGAGCACGATCGGCGCCTGGGCCGAGGTCAGCAGTGCGGCGGCCGCGGGCGACACCCCGGCGAACTGGCGGAGGTGGGCGAGATCGCGGAACATGACGGCCAGGGGCTTTTCCTCGCGCTGCTTGCGGCGCCGCAGCACGGCCACGGCGTGCGGGTTGGTGGCGTCGCACATCAGGTGATAGCCGCCGACGCCCTTCACCGCGATGATGAGTCCCTCGCGCAGCAGGGCGGGCAGGGAGCGGAGGGCCGCCTCGTGTCCCGAGATGACCTGGCCCGCGGCGTCGCAGAGGGTCAGTTGCGGTCCGCAGACCGGGCAGGCGTTGGGCTCGGCGTGAAAGCGGCGGCTGGCGGGATCGTGGTATTCGCGCGCGCAGTCGAAGCACATCCGGAAGGCGCGCATGGTGGTGTGCGGACGGTCGTAGGGCAGGTTTTCGATGAGCGAATAGCGCGGGCCGCATTGGGTGCAGTTGATGAAGGGATAGCGGTGGCGCCGGTCGGCGGGATCGAGTAGCTCGCGGCGGCAATCGGCGCAGAGGGCGAGGTCGGCCGGGGTCGCGGTGGCGATTTCCCCCTCGCTCCGGCTGGCGGCGATGAAGAATCCCTCCCCGGCCGGCGCATGGCCGGCCCCGGGCGTCAATTCATCCACTCCGACCACCTGTGCGGCGGGCGGGGCCTCCCGCACGAGGGCGTCGCGCAGCGCCGCCACCCGCGCGGGATCGCCGGCGACGCGAATGAGCACGCCCTGCGCGTCGTTGAGCACCCAGCCCTGGAGTCCGAGCCCGACGGCGGTGCGTTGCACGAAGGGCCGGTAGCCCACACCCTGCACGGTGCCGCGCACGCGGAGGAGGACGTCGGTGGCTGGAGGTGCGAGGGGCATCGTGGTGCAGGGAAACCGGTCAGGTCCGGTGGACCAGGGATTTCAGGAAGGCATACCATTCCGGCAGACCCTCGCCGGTGCGCGCCGAGAGCTGGATGATTTTTGCCTGCGGGGCGATGCGGCGGATGTTCTCCACCGCCACGTCGCGCTTGAAACCGAGGACGTCCGCCACGTCGATCTTGGTGAGGAGGACAAGATGGGCGGACTTGAAGATGGGTGGATACTTGAGGGGCTTGTCCTCGCCCTCGGGGGTGGAAAGCAGCACGACGCGCACCTGCTCGCCGAGGTCGAACGCGGCGGGGCAGACGAGGTTGCCGACGTTTTCGATGAAGAGCACGCGCACGCCGTCGAGGTTGATGGACTGGGCGGCGCGGGCAATCATCCCGGCGTCGAGGTGGCAGACGGTGCCCGTGGTGATCTGTGCGACCGGGGCGTGGGTCCGACTGAGCCGGCGGCCGTCATTGTCCGTCTCGAGGTCGCCGACCAACACGGCGCACTTCGTCTCGCGGCCAAACTCATCGAGTGTGCGCTCCAGCAGCGCGGTCTTGCCGGCGCCGGGGGAGGAAACGAGATTGAGCGCGGCGAGTCCCCGCCCGAGGAAGTAACCGCGGTTGCGCTCAGCCAGGATGTCGTTCTTTTCGAGGAGCGGGATGTTGACGTCGATCGCGCGGACGGCGATTTCGCCGTTGGGGCTGGCGGCGAGCGCGGCGGTGATCTCGGCGGACAGCGGGGCGGAGAGCTCGCGGCCCATGCCGGTCGCGGCACCGGTGAGCGCACGGATGCGGCAATCCGGCGAGGATTCGGGGAGGGCGGGGGAGGTAGGGGGATTGCTCATGGATCGGAAAATTCCAGCCGGGCGATGCCGAGTTCGCGGCCGGCGCAGATGTCGCCGGAATACTCGCCGCAATGGGGACACTCGAAAATGAAACCGCGCTCGACGCCGAACTCCCGCTCACACGCGTTGCAGCGCGCGCGCGCCGGCACCGTTTCGATATCGAGCACGGCTCCGGCGGCCAGGGTGCAGGGGGACAGCGCCGCATAGGCGAATCGCAGCGCCTCCTGGTCGACCCCGGCGAGCGTGCCGATGCGCAGGACAATCCGGGAAACATGCGAGGCGCCGTGCTTCACGGCCTGGTGCCGGATCGCGTCCAGCGTCGACTCCATGATGCCAACCTCGTGCATGACGTAACAATGAAGCCGGGCCGGCGGTGCGTCCAGTGCGAGCCGCCATTTGGGCAAGATACGACTAGCCTTTGCCAAAGGACGCCTAACGGTGGGAGGCAGCTTTTACTATTCTCTTCGCCGCTCACATGACGCCCCAATTTCACGTCCAGGCCCTCAGCACGCCGGAGATGTCGGTGCTGCTGCTCGGCACGGCCGGGGTCGCGGTATTGCACACGCTCGCGGGGCCGGACCATTATCTGCCGTTCATCGTCATGGGCCGGGCGCGCCGCTGGTCGGTGGCGCGCACCTCCTTCTGGACGGTGCTGTGCGGGCTGGGGCATGTCGGCAGCTCGGTGCTGCTCGCGCTGCTCGGCGTGGCGTTCGGCTACGGCCTCGAGCGCGTCCAGTTTTTCGAGGGGCTCCGCGGGAACTTCGCGGCATGGGCCATGATCGCCTTCGGGCTCGTCTATCTGGCCTGGGGCCTGAAGAAAGCCTCCCGCGGGCGGTCGCACGCCCATCTCCATGGGCACAATGGCGGAAACGTGCACGATCACAGGCATGCCCACGACACTTCGCATGGGCACCCGCACGGTGAGACCGAGGGTTTCAAGCTCACGCCGTGGATTCTCTTCACGATATTCATCTTCGGTCCGTGCGAACCGATGATCCCGCTCGTGATGTATCCCGCGGCGCAGGGCAGCTGGGGCGATGTCTGGACCGTGGTCATCACCTTCAGCGCGTTGACGATCGGCTCGATGCTCGTGGTGGTGGTGCTCGTGCTGAAGGGCATCAGCCTGCTGCCGATCAGGAAGCTGGAACGCTACAATCAGGCGTTCGCCGGCGGCACGATCCTGCTGGCCGGTTGTGCGATTCAATTCCTCGGCCTGTAGCTTACCCGGCGAGGGGTGGGATGAGCTGGTCGCCGATGGACTGGCCGCCGGACGGGTGGCCGATAGATGACGACACCCATCACGCCGCACGCGGCCAGAGCCAGACCGACCAGGATGAGCGCGGACGACGTTTCGGAGCTCAGGGCATGAATGCTCCAAGATTGGCCGGCGGGAAAAAAGGACAATGGCGGAGTGCGCGCCACGTGCCTGCAGGGTGCATTCCGATTTTTCTGTAGCGGCGGTCTATGACCGCCGTCGGGAGTGCTGCGGTATTCCCGGCGGTCATAGACCGCCGCTACAGGTGTCACGAAGCCGGGACAAATCTCCGGCGGTTCTGCTCCTGCTGCCGCTACGCGGTCTTGGGTTTGAAGCTGCGCCACATCTCGGTCGGGATGCTCGCGAGGGCAATGATGCCGACCTGGCTGGCGACGAAGGCTACGAGCCAGTAGAAGGCGGCGTCCATGAAACCGTAGCTGTGGAGGCCGACGCCAAGCATGTTCGTGCCGAACCAGCTCCAAGCGGTGACGACATTGCCGAAGATGGCGAGCATCATGAGGCCGCGCTGCTTCACCATGCCGCCCCAGCGGGCGTGGAGGATGACAGCATTCCAGATGACGATGATGAGCGCGCCGTTCTCCTTGGGATCCCAGCCCCAGAAGCGGCCCCACGACTGGTCGGCCCAGATGCCGCCAAGGACGGTGCCGACGAGGCTGAAGAGCGTGGCGAAGCACACGATGCCGTAGACCATGCGGGCGAGCGAGTCGGCCGTGGCCTGGTCGAGCGACTTGGTGAGCACGCCGCGGACGATGTAGATCAGGGCGAGGAAGCCGGCGAGGAAGGTGGCGGCGTAGCCGGAGGTGACGACGACGACGTGGGTGGCGAGCCAGATGTTGGTGTCGAGCACGGCGCGCATCATCTCGAGGGTGTCACCGCTCAGCGAGAGGTGATGGGCGATGAGCAGGGTGACGAAACCGATCATGCCGGCGGCGACGGAGCCCACGCCGTTCTTGTAGATTTTTTCGAGGATGAGGCAGAGCAGCACGGCGCCCCAGCCGACGAAGAGGGCGGAGGAATAGAGGTTCGTGACCGGCGGGCGGCCCTCGAGCCACATGCGGGTCGCGATGCCGACCGTGGTGGCGATGAAGGCGACGAGCGTCAGATAAAACGCGCTGCGGCCGAGCACCGACGGCCAGATGAGCCACGAGACCACGGCGAACGCGAAGGCGAACGCATAAAGCACCATGCTCTTGTAGAACGGCTCCGCGGCGTTGAAGCGGGATTCGACGTCGCTCTTTTGCAGGGCGGAAACGTAGCGTTTGGCGAGCTGGTCGTGGAAGAGCCGGACGATTTCGTTGAACTGCTTGGCGTCGCCCGCGCGCCAGGCGTGGCCGAGAGCGGCGTAGGCCATGACGTTGGGGTTTACCTTGCCGACGCCGAAGGACTCCATGAGGGCCTCACCGGTGGTGCGCCAGTGCGCCGGATCGGCGTCGCCCGCGTCGGGCGGGACGGTGCGCAGGTAGCCGAGTTGCTCGAGGTAGCTGAAGCGGTCGGCCATCTCCTTCATGACCTTGACGGCGTCGGCGTCATGGGGCTCGCCCTTCTGCTTGGCGAGGATGGCGTTGATGCCGGCGGGGAGGGCGCGGTCGAACTGGACGAGCTCGGTGAGGAAGTCCTTCGACTCCGGGACTTCCATGCTGCCCTTGAGCCGGAGGTAGAGGATGACGTGCTCGTTGACGGCGAGAACCTGCTTCTGGAAGGTGGTGCGGAGGGGCCCCTCGACGGGCTCGGCGAGGCGGGCCTGGCGGTCGAGCTCGGCGAGTTTCGGCCGGAGCTGGTTGTAGGAGAAGCGCGTGCGCTGCTTCGGCACGAAGTCGAAGATGGCGAGAGTGCTCATCGTGGCGTTGTCGTAGGCGATCTTCGTGTCCTCGGGCGAGATGCCGAGGAGGTCGAGCACCTCGGGCGAGTCGATCTTGATGGTCGGGTAGGTGTCGGCCTTGGCGGGATTGAAGAGGGTGTCGGCGAGCCATTCCACCGGCGATTCGACAAAGGGCGTCTTGATCGTGGGGTCGCTGACGCGCTGGCGGTTCTGCATCACGAGCAGGGAGGTGCGGGCGACGGTGTCGAGCGGCTTGATGCGGCCGTTGACGAGGACGGGCAGCCGGCCGAAGCCGGCGAGGTCGAAGGCGGACTTCGAGGCCGGCGGGCGCAGGGCGGAGCCGACGAAGAGGACGCCGAAGAGGAGGGCGAGAAGGGGAAGGAAACGTTTCATCTGAGTAGCGAGTAGTGAGTGGATGGGAGTGCGCGGCAGGTGTGGCTTGGGCGAATGCTCGCTACTCACTACCCGCTACTCGCTACTGCGGCTGCGCCGGCAGCCGCCCGTTTGCGGAAGAACCCGGCGAGCGAGAAGCTGAACTGAATCACGAGCCCGAGGCCCATCATGATGCAGGCGATGTAGGGCAGGGTCCAGCTGGGGTTGCGGACCACCTGGAGGATCGTGGTCGTTTCGTTCTTCTCGAAGCCGGCCTGGTAGAACGTCTGGCCGCCGTAGCGCAGCGGGCTGTTCATGTAGACGAGGACCTCGCGGTCATCATGGCCATCGTCGCTGCGGACGCGCACCCGGCTGGAGAAGTTCTTGGGAATCTCGGTGCCGGCGTATTTGTCGTGGCTGAATTTCAGCAGGGTGAGCGCAAAGGGATAGTAGTGGCGCTGGGAGCGGAGGGCGACCTCCCAGGTCTTGCCCGCGTATTGAAAGGTCTGCGGCATGCCGAGGTGCGGCGAGACGAGCCAGACGCCGAGCGGACCCTCGGGCGAGGCGATCTCGACGTAGGCGCCGGGGATGTTGCGTTCGTCGGGCTTGTAGGTGACGGGCAAGGGAATCAGCGCGAGCTGGGTGCCGAGGCCGGCGGTGGCGGGCGAGGGGAGGGCGTTGGCCGCGGCCGACTGGTTGCGCATCTGCACATTCACGTTGGGCTGGTATTCGCGGATGGTGACGGAGAAGGGCAGCTTGGCGTGCTGGAAGGATTTCTTGTCCCGGAGCAGCGCCTCGGGGACGGCGACGACGGTGTCGAACTTGGGGTCGCTGTGATCGAGGAACACGAGTTCGCTGTCGAGGAAGCTCTCCGAGTATTGCTTGGTCTCGCCCTGGTCGATGCGCATGAAGCTCTCCCGGGACCAGAGGCCGGTGAAGAGTTCGCCGAGGAGCAGGAGGATAACGCCGGCGTGCGCCAGCTGGATGCCGCTCTTTTTCCAGCCCAGGGAAAAACGGTAAATGTGCGCGCTGACCAGGTTGATCAGCAGCAGGCCGCCGATGAAGTAGCCACCCGGGAAAACGGGCAGGGAGTAGTTGGTGTCCGGCACATGCCAGAGGACAGCGAAGCTCCGGAAATATTTCGCCTGCACCGCCCAGATGCCGAGGTTCACCTGGTCAAGGGTGGCCACGAACACGAGGATGAGCGACAGGATGAGCAGCGCCACCGTGAGCTGGAGCGAGACGAAGAAGCTTTTCAACTGACGGAGAAATGCGCTCATGGCTTGGCGGCCTTGATGGTGGAGAGGAATTCGCGGAAAGCGGCCTGTTCCTTCGCGACAATCGCCTCGGGACCGGTGAGCTTGAAGAACCACGTCTGGCCTTCGTGCGGCACCATGGCTCCGAGCAGGCGCACGGGCTGGCCGTTGGCCGTGCCGGTGGCGTCGACGAGGATGATCTTAAAGCCGTTCACGTCGAGCCGCTGGATCGCGGCCTCAAGGCCGGACTCGGCGACGGGCGGCAGGCCGATCTGGCCGCGCCAGCGGTTGACGTTGGCAAAGAGGCCGCCGGTATCACCGGGGAAGGCGGTGACGGCAAGGTCGGCGAACGCACCGCCGTCGCCGGGGACGCTGTAGCTGCCCTTGCGGAAGCTGCTGAGTGGTTTGGCCTGCCAGTGCGCGGGCGCGGTCCAGGTCAGGGCGTTGCCCTCGGCGACGGCGAACGCGCCGCCCGCCGGAGTCGCACCCATCGGGCCCGGGTTGGTGGACTGGCCGATGGGGGGATGGCCCTCGGGCAAGTCGCCGGACAGGCGGGCCGCGGCCGGAGCGGCCGGCGCAATCGGGGAGGGATCCTTGGGCGCGCGGTAGGTGACAACGTCGCGGTCCTTGCAGCCGGAAGCAGCCAGGAGGCAAATTAGCAAGGCGGGCGTGGAGTATCGGCGTGGCGATATCATGGAGCTGTTAAGAAGGTCATCCGGGGAATGGGCAACCTCAACCGCCCGGAAGGGAAGCTACGGCATAGTATTTGGCAAAATATGCACAGTGAGGATTTTTGCTGCCAAGCGCGGCCGGCGAACTAGGAAATGGTTTATGCGAATCACGCCATTGGGCGACATGGCTTTGCAGGTTGAAGTGGGGGACGCCATCGACGAACCCACGCACCGGCGCGTGCAGTCGGCATGGCGGGCGCTCGCGACGGTGCCGTTGCCCGGAGTGACGGAAGTGGTGCCGGCCTACACCACGGTGACGGTGTTTTATGATCCGCAGCTGGCGGTGCAGGCCGGCGCGCCGGAGAACAACCTGTTCGACTGGCTGACGGTGCAGGTGCGCGAGCGGCTGAAAAATCCGCCCAAGCTGGAAAAATTCAAGAGCCGCACGATCGAGGTGCCCGTCTGCTACGACGGGGAATTCGCGCCCGACCTCGCGCTGGTGGCGAAACACGCGAAGCTGACGCCCGAGGAGGTCGTCAAGCGCCACGGGAAGCCCGAGTATCTGGTGTATCTCGTGGGCTTCGCACCGGGCTTTCCGTATCTCGGCGGATTGCCGAAGGAGCTGGCGGCGCCGCGCCACGCCAAGCCGCGGATGGTGGTGCCGCCCGGCTCGGTCGGCATCGGCGGCGGGCAGACGGGGATCTATCCGTCCGCGACACCCGGCGGCTGGAACCTGATCGGGCGGACGCCGCTGCGGTTGTTCCGGCCGGCGGAGGATCCGCCCGTGCTGCTGCGCGCGGGCGACCGCGTGAAGTTCAAGACGATCACGCGCGAGGAGTTCGCGAGGCTGGAGGCGGGCCAATGAAAGCTCCAAGCTCCAACCTCCAAGCTCCAGAGAAATTCCAAAAATTAGATTTGGGAATCGGAGCAAGCCGGGTTTCAGGGTTTTGGGACTGGAGCTTCATTGGAGGTTGGAGCTTGGAGCTTGGGGTTTGCCGGACCGGAGGCGGGGCATGATCACGGTCCTCAAGCCCGGCCTGCTCACGACGGTGCAGGATCTCGGCCGGCCGGGTTACCAGCAATTCGGCGTCGTGGTCGGCGGCGCGCTCGACGCCCAGGCGGCGCGCGCGGCCAACCTGATCGTCGGCAACGACGACGGCGCGGCACTGTTCGAGATGGCGCAGACGGGACCGGACCTGAGCTTCGGGCAGGAAACGCTCGTGGCATGGTGCGGCGCGGATTTTGCGGCCCGGATCGGCGACGAGCCGCTGCCGCGCGAGCGCGCCGTCCGCGTGGCGCCGGGCGAGGTGATCAGTTTCGGTTTCGCCCGCAGCGGCCTGCGGGCATGGCTGGCGGTGGCGGGTGGCATCGATGTGCCGCTCGTCATGGGCAGCCGCAGCACCTATCGCCGCGCCGGCATCGGCGGTCACCAGGGCCGGCCCCTGCTCGCCGGGGACAGGTTGAAGGTTTTCCCGGCCACCGCGTGGGCGAAGACCATTGTCGATGCGCTGCGCGCCGGGAAAAAGCGCGCGACCGCGTGGTCGGTGCGGCCCGAGATCCTGGGCAAGCCGGCCGCAGCCGGCCTGGTGCGGGCCGTGCGCGGGCCCGAGTGGGACTGGTTCACGCCGGACTCGCAGCATGTGTTTTTTGCGACGGACTGGCAGGCGACCCGCGATGCCGATCGCATGGGAGTGCGGCTGGACGGGCCGGCGCTGGAGCTGACGAAGCCGCGCGAGATGATCTCGTCGGCGGTCAACTCCGGTGTGGTCCAGGTGCCAGCGGCGGGCCGGCCGATCGTGCTGCTGCCGAGCCGGCAGTCGGTGGGCGGTTATCCGCGGCTGGCGGCGGCCGTCGCGGTGGACCTCAGGCGCTTCACGCAATTGCGGCCCGGGGACAAGGTGCGCTTCCAGGAAATCACGCTCGCGACGGCGCATGAGCTTTACCTCGCGCGGGAGCGCGACCTTAATCGCGTGCGCACCGGTCTGACCCGGCTCTCCGGCTGACCCACCTCATGTCCAGAAGCATCGATCTCAATTGCGACCTCGGCGAGGGCGCCGGCCACGATGAGGAATTGATGCCGCTCATCACGTCGGCCAACATCGCCTGCGGCGCCCATGCCGGCGACGACGCCACGATGCGGGCGACGGTGGAGCTCGCGCTGAGACACGGCGTGGCCCTCGGCGCGCATCCGGGCCTGAACGACCGGGAACATTTTGGCCGGCGCGAGCTGCCCGTGGGCCCGTCCGAGGTGCACCAGCTGGTGCTGGCCCAGACCCGCATGCTGCAGGTCATCGCCCAGCAATGCGGCGGGCGGGTGACGCACGTGAAGCCGCACGGCGCGCTCTACCATATGGCGGCGCGCGACCTGTCGCTGGCCCGGGCGGTGGCAAGCGCGGTGCGCGAAGCCGAGCCGCGGTTGATTTTGTATGGCCTGCCGGGCAGCCAGCTCATTGCCGCGGGCCGGGCGCGCGGCCTGCGGGTGGCGAACGAGGTGTTTGCCGACCGCACCTATCAGCCGGATGGCTCGCTCGCTCCGCGGGCCCAGCCGGGCGCCTTGATCGAGGATCCCAACGTCGCCATCACGCAGGTGCGGCAGATGGTGCGTCATGGCGTGGTCACCGCGGTGGACGGCAGTCGGGTGGCGATCACGGCCGACACGCTTTGCCTCCATGGCGATGGCGCGCGGGCGGTGTTTTTCGCCACGCGATTGAACGCGGAACTCAGGAAGTCCCGGATCGCGCTCCAGGCGCTCGGCGCATGATCAAGCTCGTCGGCATCCTCGTGGTCGCCGTCGGTTTCGGGCTGCGCTTCAACACGCTCCTTGTGGTCATGGCGGCGGGCATCATCACCGGGCTGGTCGCGGGGATGTCGTTCCATGAGATCATGGAGCTGTTCGGAAAATATTTCGTGGAGAACCGCTACATGACGCTGCCCATCGTGCTGATGGTGCCGCTCATCGGGTTGCTGGAGCGCCACGGCCTGCAGGAGCGGGCGGAGACGCTCATCCGGCGCGCGAAATCGGCGACGGCCGGGCGGGTGATCCTGCTCTACACGCTCGTGCGGCAGCTGGCCATCGCGCTGGGCGTGCGGATCGGCGGCCACGCCGAGGCGGTGCGGCCGCTGATCGCCCCGATGGCCGAGGCGGCCGCGCGGGCGCGGCACGGCGAAATCCCGGAGAAAACGGTGCAACTCATCCGGGCCCATGCCGCCGCGGGGGAAAATGTGGGCAACTTCTTCGGCGAGGACGTGTTCATCGCGGTCGGCGCGATCCTCTTGATGAAGGGATTTTTCGACGCGCTGGGCCTGACCGTCAGCGTGTGGGCCATGGCCCTGTGGGGGATCCCGACGGCGCTGGTCGCGTTTGGGGTCATGATCTGGCGCACGCGGGTGCTGGACCAGCGGATCGCGCGAGAGACGGCCGAGGCCGCGGCGAAACCGGGCGCGGAGGGCGGGAAGTGAAACCGTGGCTCACCGTCGAGCTGTTCTATGTCCTCATCGGGGCGATCTTCGCCTTCATGGCCGGACGCACCGCCCTGCATGGCAGGCGCTGGGGCTCGGCGCTGTTCTGGGGGTTGCTCGCGGTGACGTATCTGTTCGGCAAGGTGCTGCCGCCCGCGCTGGTCGGTTATCTGGTGCTGGGGATGGTGGCGTTGGCGGCGCTGGGGCGGGTGCAGCGCGCGGAGGAGCGCGGGCCGACCCGTGAGGAGCGCATGGCCTCGGCGGAGCGGTTGCAGAACAGATTATTCTGGCCGGCGCTGCTGGTGCCGTTCACGGCGGTGGTCGGCACGGTGGTGATCGGGCATCTGTCGGCCGCTTACACCGGATGGATCGAGATGAAGCAGCTGACGCTCATCGTCCTGGGCATCGGTGCGCTGCTGGCCATTGCGGTGGCGATGCGCACGACGGGGTCCAAACTGCACACGCCGGCGGTGGAAGGCAGCCGGCTGCTGCAGGCCATCGGTTGGGCGTTGATCCTGCCGCAGATGCTCGCGGCGCTCGGGGGGATTTTCGCCCAGGCGGGCGTGGGCGAGGTGGTGGCGGATCTCGTGGCCCGGGCGCTGCCGACCGAAATCCCGTTCGTGGCGGTGGCGGCCTACTGCCTCGGCATGCTGCTTTTCACGATGTGCCTGGGCAACGCCTTCGCGGCGTTCGCGGTGATCACCGGCGGCATCGGGCTGCCGTTGATCGTGCAGCAGCATCACGGCAACGTCGCCATCATGGCGGCCATCGGCATGCTGTCGGGCTATTGCGGCACGCTGATGACGCCGATGGCGGTGAATTTCAACATCGTGCCGGCCATGCTGCTCGACCTGAAGGACCGCAACGCGGTGGTGAAGGCGCAGGTGCCCATCGGCCTGGCGATTTTTGCCGCCAATGTGCTGATCATGTATTTCTGTGTGTATCGATTCTGAGGGACCACCACGAAACACACGAAAGACACGAAAATGAAGACCTTGCTTTTGACCGGGTTCGAGCCGTTCGGCGGCGCGGCCCGCAATCCCTCCGGGGAGATTGCGCGGCGGCTGCACGGGACGGTCGTCGCCGGGCATCGCGTGGCGGGCGCGCTGCTGCCGTGCGTCTTTGGCGCGGCGAACCGGGAACTGAAACGGCAACTCCGCGCGACGCAGCCGGCGCTGGTGATCTGCCTGGGGCAGGCGGGCGGGCGGGCGGACATCACGCCGGAACGCGTGGCGATCAACCTGGACGACGCCCGGATCGCGGACAACGCGGGCCGGCAACCCATCGACCGCCCCATCGCGAAGCGGGGGCCGGCGACCTATTGGTCCACGCTGCCGATCAAGGCGATCGTGGCGGCGCTGCGGCGGCGGGGGATTCCCGCCAGCGTGTCGCAGACCGCGGGCACGTTTGTGTGCAATCATGTTTTCTACGGTCTGATGCATGAGCTGCGCGCGCAGAAGAGAGTGCGCGGCGGATTCATCCATGTGCCGTTCCTGCCGGCGCAGACGAAAACCCAGCCCAGCCTGCCGTTGGAAAAGATGACCGCCGCCATCAGAATCGCGATCGGGACGGCGGTGAAGGTGCGCCGCGACGTCCGCCTTGCCGCTGGGGCGACGCAGTGACGATGTTGATATTGGAGGCGGGGTGCCCTCACCCCGCGAGGCAGGTTGCGAAAATCGAAAACAGCGGGGCAAGGGCGCCCCGCCTCCATTGAATCCGCTCAGATCTCGTAGGTGATCGCCGGGCGCAGGGCGCAGGTGAAGCCGGTGGACTCGACGGCGAGGACGCACAGGTCGTCCTCGAAATCCTTCCGCCCGGTGAAGGCGATGACTTCCCGGATCAGGGCTTCGATCAGCTCCGCTCCAGACCGGCTGGACTTCTGGCCGAGCAAGGCGCGCAGCCGGGCTTCCCCAAACATCACGTTGTCGGCGTTGCTGGCCTCGAAAAATCCGTCGGTATAGGCCAGCAGCGTGTCGCTGGGGCGGAACGCGACCGTCTGGGTGGTATAGACAAAATCCTCCATGAGTCCGGCCGCCGGCTCGGGATTGGCCAACGCGAGGGACTCGACCGCCGCCGTGTCGCCGCGCAGCAGGAGGGGCGGGGGATGCCCGGCGGTGGCGTATTGGAGCGTGGCGGCGGCGGTGTCGACGACCCCGTAGAAGGCGGTGGCGAACACCGGCTGGCCCGTCTGGTGCACGATGGGCATCAGGCCGCGGTTGATCTCGGCGAGGACGAGGGCGGGATAGGCCGCGTGGGGCGCGAATTCCTCGACCACGCCGCGGATGAGCGCGGTGAGCAGGCCGGCGCGGACGCCATGGCCCATCACGTCGCAGATCAGGATGCCGCACTGCGTGTCGGACAACGGGACGATGTCGAAGAAATCGCCGCCGAGCGAAGCGGCGGGCAGGTAACGGTAGGCGAAGCGCAGCTCGCTGGCCTCCAGGGGCACGCCGTCCGGAAACACGGGAAAGATCCGCGGGAAAAACGCCTCCTGGATCTGCCGGGCCATGAGCAAATCGGTCTCCATCACCTCGGTGCGGCGCTGCAGCTCCTGCTCGATCTGCTTGCGCTTGGTGATGTCGTGGCTGATGCCGACGAGCCCGATGATCTGGTGGTGCAGATCGCGGAGCGGCACCTTGGTGGTGAGCGACCAGTGGACGTTTCCCTCGGCGCCGAAGTCGGATTTTTCCTGGCTGATGATGGGATCGCCGCCGGAGAGCACCTGCTGGTCGTCGGCGAGGGCCTGCTGGCCGCGGGCGCTGGGGAAAAAATCGAGGGTGGTGCGCCCGAGGGCGCCGGTCTGGTGCGGCACGCCGATCTGGTCGAGATGCGCCTGATTATTGAGGATGTAGCGCGAAGCGGTGTCCTTGACGAAAACCCGGCTGGGCAGGTGATCGATGATCGTGCGGAGCAGATTGCGTTCCTCGATGAGCCTCTCCTCGGCGGCATGGGCGGCGGTCACATCGCGGGTGATGCCGAGCGTGCCGATGAGCCGGCCGGTTTCATCGAACCAGGGGAGCTTGGTGGTGGAGACCCACGCCGCCGTGTCGCTGCCACGCAGGGTGGTGCGCTCGATCTTGCCGATCAGCGGCTGGCCGGTGCTGATGATCTCCTGTTCGTCGGCCAGGGCCCGGGCCGCGTGTTCGGGGGAGAAGAAATCGTAATCGTTCTTGCCGATGCAGGAGGCGGGCGAGACGGCGCCGAGAGACCTGGCGTGCGCGGTGTTGTTGCGGACGAAGCGGCTTTGGAGATCCTTGAAGTAAATCCGGTCGGGAATCGTTTCCATCAGCACACGCAGGATGGAGGAATCGAGAGGGGGGCCGGCCAGTGGCGCCGGGGAGGCGGATGCGTCGCTCATGGCGGAAGGGGAATGAAATGGGTCGTCCGGCGATATCGGCCTATTTGTGCAGGCCCGCCCGGCAGAAAGCGACTCAGTTGTGCGTCCGGCAGGGAGCCACGGCCGCCGCCCGACAGAGGTGATTCGGGCGGCCAGCCGGGTCATCTCCGGAGCGGGAACCGGCTGGCGCGGAAGCGGCGCCAGTGGCGGAAGGCCAGGAGGGAGGTGAGGGTGCCGAGCAACATCACACCATAGGTGGAGAATTCCGGCACCGGGGTGATCTGATGGTCATAGCTCTGCCAGACGGTATTGTTGCCGGCCCAGGTGGGAGAGTCGAACACGACGAGGTTCATCGGGGCCGCGCTCCGGGTATCGACGGCGGCTCCGGTCCAGTTGGTGGTGTAGAAGAAATCGGCGAGGTTGGACCAATTGATGATGTTCAGGGCGAAACCATTGAGGTTGAGGTTGGTCAGGCTGAGCGTGGCGGCGGAGCCGGCGAAATCGATGGTGGTGTTGGCGGTGAGGTTGAGCGTGCCGATGGTGGCATTGACGCCGTTGAGCCGGAGGGTGCCCCCGTTCCCGCTGAGTGTGAGCGTGCCGGCATAGTTGATCGTGCTGTTGAACGTCAGGGTGCCGGTGCCGGCTTTTTCAAGGGTGCCGGTGCCGGTGAGGGAGCCGCTGAAAGAGGAGGAGCTGTTGTTGGCTCCGAGGGTGAGATAGCCGCTGGTGCTGAGATCAACCAGGCCCGTGCCGGCGAGGGTGCCGATGGATTCGGAAAAATTGTTGAGGGCGAGGCGGCCGTCGGAATTGAGGGTGAGGGCGGCGGTGTCGGCGATTTGGTTGTTGGCGAGGAGGACGAGGTTGGCGGAGCTGGCGGCGCCCGAGCTGTCGCCGACAGTGATGGTGGTGGAGCCAAGGGCGTTCTGGCCGGCGGTCTTGCCCAGATTGAGGGTGCCGTCGTTGATCGCGGTCGCACCGGTGAAAGTGTTGGCGCTGGCGCCGGAGAGGGTCACGGCGCCGGCACCGTCCTTGGTGAGGGTTCCGGTGGTGGTGCCGATGACGCCGGAGAGGGCGAGATTTCCGGCGCCGCCCGCCGTTAGGTTCTGGCCGGCACCAGCGACGCCGCCTGAGAGAGTCAGGGTGCCGGCGTCGGAGTTGATGCGGGAGGCGGAACCTAGAGTGACGGCGCCGGAAAGGGAGTTGATGCCGCTGATGTTGCGGAGGGCGCCGCCGCCGGCGATGCCGGTGCCGTTGAGGGTGAGGGCCTCGGCGCCGACGGCGGTGTTGTTTTGGATTTCGAGGGCGGCGCCGGCGGTGACGACGGTGCCGGCGGCCGTGGCGCCGAGGGCGGTGGCATTCTGGATGTTGAGGATGCCGGCGCTGACGGTGGTCGTGCCGGAGTAGGTGTTGGCGCCGGAGAGGATGGTGGCGCCGGTGCCGGCCTTGGTGAAATTGCCCGTGTCGGCGATGACGCCGGAGAAAGTGGCGGAGGTATTGTCGCCGCCGGCGGTGAGCGTGGCGGAGCCGAGGGAGATGTTGCCCGTGCCGGCGATGGAGCCGACGGTCTCGGAGTTGTTGTTGAGGTTGAAGCGGCCATCGGTGTTGATGGTGACAGCGGAGGTGTCGTTGATCTGGTTGATGGCGCCGAGCTGCAGGGTGGCGG
>JAYVZM010000428.1:0-3039 GCA_043783345.1 Verrucomicrobiota bacterium | reverse complement strand
AAAGCAAGATCCGCCGGGCAAGTGGAGGCGGGGCTACCAGCCCCGCGAGGCACTGGCAGCGCAACCGGCAACCCGCGGGACTGACCTGTCAGCCATAGCCTTGGCGAAGGCTGATAGTCCCGCCTTGTTGCTCCAGGCCCGCAAAAAGCCGGCTTCCACGCGGAAGCCGGCTTGAAACGATCGGTCGGGGAGCAGCCTCAGACGGCGGTCTCGCCGTGCTCGTCGGTGCGGATGCGGATGACATCCTCCACCGGGAGCACGAAGATCTTGCCGTCGCCAATCTTGCCGGTCTTGGCCGAGGTGGTGATG
The DNA here is from genome assembly GCA_043783345.1 of Verrucomicrobiota bacterium. GTDB lineage: Bacteria > Verrucomicrobiota > Verrucomicrobiia > Opitutales > Opitutaceae > Lacunisphaera. Next base: position 2,730 of record JAYVZM010000428.1, on the reverse strand, counting down.
GCCGTGATGGCCTTGGCCAAGATCTCGTCGGCGACCGCGAGCTCGATTTTCACCTTGGGCAGGAAGTCCACGGTGTATTCGCTGCCCCGGTAGATCTCGGTGTGGCCCTTCTGGCGGCCGAAGCCCTTGACCTCGGTGACGGTCATGCCCTGGATGCCGGCGGCGCCGAGGGCCTCCTTCACTTCGTCCAGCTTGAACGGTTTGATGATGGCGATGATGAGTTTCATGGGAATGGTTGGTTGGGAGCGGATCAGGACTTGGCCTCGTAGATGTAGCCTTCCTCACCGTGGTCGGTGAGGTCAAGGCCCTGTTGCTCGGCATCCGTATCGGGCCGCAAGCCGATGACCGCCTTGACGACATAGGCGATGATGAGCGTGGACACAACCGACAACGCGAGGGTCAGGCAGATCGTCTTCAGCTGTTCGATCCAGAGCGTGTGGCCGACGATGTCCTTCAGGTTGGTGTTGAGGTTGCCGTTGACGGTGGCCGTGGCGAAGACGCCGGTGATGAAGGCCCCGAGGGTGCCGCCGACGGCGTGGACGCCGAAGGTGTCGAGCGCGTCATCGTATTTGAGCCAGCCCTTCAGCTTGGTGCAGGCCAGGAACGGGACGGCGCCGGCGAGGATGCCGACCCACATGGCGGAGGTGCTGTTGATGAAACCGCAGGCCGGCGTCACCACGACGAGGCCGGCGACAGCGCCCGAACAGAAGCCGAGCACGCTGGCTTTGCCGCGGGTGATATATTCCAGGGCAGCCCAGGTGAAGGAGGCGACCGCGGTGGCGAGCGTGGTGGTCGTGAAGGCGTTGGCAGCGACCCCGTCGGCGGCGACCGCCGAGCCGGCGTTGAAGCCATACCAGCCGACCCAGAGCATGCCGGTGCCAACCATGCAAAGCACGAGGCTGTGCGGGGGCATCGGGGTTTTGCCGAAACCGAGGCGCGGCCCGAGGATCAGGCAGAGGATCAGGGCGGACCAGCCGGAGGACATGTGGACGACGGTGCCGCCGGCAAAGTCGATGGCCTTGATGGCCGCGCCGGCATTCCAGACGCCGTTCATGTAACCGGTGATGCCCCACACCATGTGGGCCAGCGGGAAGTAGACCAGGAACATCCACACCGTGACGAAGAGCATCAGGGCGGAAAATTTCAGGCGCTCGGCGATCGCGCCCACGATGAGGGCGGGGGTGATGATCGCGAACATGAGCTGATACATCGCAAACACGTTTTGCGACACCCAGTAGGCGTAGTCGGTGTTCGGCGCGCTATCGACGCCCTTCAGGAAGAAGAACTCCGAGCCGCCCAAAAACGGGCTCCCGAAACTTTTCCCGAAGACCAGGCTGTAACCAAAGGCCCACCAGAGGATCGTCACCAGACCGGCGATGCCCAGGCATTGCGCCATGACCGAGAGAACGTTCTTCGTGCGGACCAGGCCGCCGTAGAAGAGCGCGAGGCCGGGCAGGGTCATGAAGAGCACCAGCGCGGCGCTCGTCATCATCCAGCCGTTGTGACCGGGGCCGGCCACCCCCGTGAGGGATTTGCCCGGATCGGTGTTGTTGACGTAGGCTTCAAGCGCAGCGATGCGCTCGTCGGACGTGGGAGCCGCCGGAGCAGCTGCCGGAGTTTGGGCCCAAGCAGTGCCAGCGGCAAGGAGCGCCAGACCCGCAAAGGCTGCGAAACGAAGCAATCGAGGTAACATGGTATTCATGGTGAGTGCGGAACCCTTTAAGCAGCTATGATGCCATGAATATTTTTTCTTATCGATGGACGTGACATATCCCCCGGCTCCCTCTGGTCCGGGCAGTAAAAAGCCGGCTTCCCAGGGGGAGGCCGGCGCAAATTGTTGGCAGGACTGACGGGGTTTAGACCGCCGTCTCGCCGTGCTCGTCGGTGCGGATGCGGATGACATCCTCGACCGGCGACACGAAGACCTTGCCGTCGCCGATCTTGCCCGTCTTGGCGGCGTTCACGATGGCGGCGACCACCTTGTCCTTGATGTCCGCGGCGACGACGATCTCGATCTTCACCTTGGGCAGGAAATCCACGGTGTATTCGCTGCCGCGGTAGACCTCGGTGTGGCCCTTCTGCCGGCCGAAGCCCTTCACTTCGCTGACGGTCATTCCCTCCACCCCGACCGCGGTCAGCGCTTCCTTAACGGCGTCGAGTTTGAACGGCTTGATGATGGCAGTGATGAGTTTCATGCGAGTGATTGGATGGAAGGGAAGTTTCCGCGCCTTGCGCCCGGAGCGCAAGACTTACTGTGGCGGCACGACGGTCGAGATGTGCAGATCCTTGAGTTGCTTGGCCGTGACCGGCGTCGGGCTCTGCGCCATGAGGTCCTGCGCCTTTTGCGTCTTGGGAAAGGCGATGACGTCGCGAATGCTGGTGGTGCCGCAGAGCAGCGCGACCATCCGGTCGAGGCCGAACGCGATGCCGCCGTGCGGCGGCGCACCGTAGGTGAAGGCTTTGAGCAGGTAGCCGAAACGGTTCTCAACCACGTCGGCCGGAATCTTGAGCACGTCCTCAAAAATCTTTTTCTGCAGCGCCGGCTGGTGGATGCGGATGGAGCCGCCGCCGAGCTCCATGCCGTTGAGCACGACGTCATAGTGCTGGCCGCGCACGGCCTTCGGATCGGTGTCGAGCAGCGCGGCGTCCTCGACGACCGGCGCCGTGAACGGATGATGCGTGGCCACGTAACGCTTGTGCTCCTCATCGTGGCTCATCAGCGGAAAATCG
>JAYVZM010000427.1:0-7837 GCA_043783345.1 Verrucomicrobiota bacterium | reverse complement strand
GATGGCTACCTGACGTTCGACCTGAGCGATGACCGCAAGCTCAACCTGGCGGTGCTGCGGCAGGACTGGTCCCTGTTGCTCACGGACCGGGCGCTGCTGCGCACGGGATTCGAAGTGCAGGACGGTGAGGCGGAATACCGCTACCACCGGCTGCGCAGCCTGAATGTGATTCGCAATGGGGACCTGGTGATCGAGCCGAGGGTGATCGATCGCAATCCGGAGCCCGGCGGCGTGTCGGGCGGGGCCTACACGGCGCTGCGCTTCCAGCCGCAAGCCCGGCTCACCCTTGAGCCGGGCTTGCGTTTTGACCGCAACGACTATGGCGCCGGCGGGGCTTGGAGCCCGCGGTTCAATGCCGCGCTCGACCTCGGGCGGGCCAAGGCCCGGGTGGCGTGGGGCCGCTACCGGCAGGAACAGGGCTTGCACGAGATCGGGGTGAGGGACGGCGAATCGACCCTGCACCCCGCGGAGCTGGCCGACCAGCAGGTGATCGGCTTGGAGACCCCGCTGGGGTCGCGGGTCAACTTCCGGTCGGAATTCTACCAGCGCATCACGAAAAACCCCCGACCGCACGGGGAGAACCCATACAATGTGGGCGAACCGCTCGGCGAGCTCATGTCCGACCGCGTGCTGCTTCGTCCCACCCACGCCGAGGCGCGCGGCATGGAGCTCATCCTGGAAAGTCGCGGGCAAAAAGTTTTCAACTGGTCGGCCAGTTACGTCTGGGCCCGGACCACCGAGACCATCGGCGGCAGCGTGGTGCCCCGCGAGCGCGACCAACGCCACACCGTTCATCTCGACGTGGCCTGGCAGCCCAACCCCCGCTGGCAGTTCACGGCCGCCTGGCAGTATCACACGGGCTGGCCGACCACGGGCATCGTGTATACCACCGCCACGCTGAACGACGGCCGCGTGATCACGGTGGGCAACTTCGGTCCGCTCTACGGAAACCGCCTGCCCGCGTATCACCGCCTGGATTTGCGGCTGACCCGGCTCTACCGGCTCAAACACGGCACGCTGCGCGCGTTTCTCGACGTCTTCAACGCCTACGACCAGAAGAACGTGCTTTCATTCCAAACCTCCCCCGTGCTGGCGAATGACGGCACCGTCGCCACGCGCAGAAATCCGGACATGCTTTTCCCGTTGCTGCCCAGCGTCGGCCTCATCTGGGATTTTTGAAGGCACGGTCTGGATCCCGCCGTCTGCCGGCGGGAAATTTCCAACCATGAAAACATCGGTCAACGCGGCCTTCCTTCGGCGGATGAGCGGGCGGCCTACCGCAGGAAAGACCGGCGGTTCCAATCCGCCGCCGTGAGGTGCACCGCTGCGCTGGGGCGCGTTGCGACGGCACCGTGGAGTCCGCCAGCCCGCAGCTCGTGGACTACGAGGTGGCGGCGCTCTGCGCGCAGGAACGCGGCTCAGTTCGTCACGTCGAACGTGGTGCTGTGGTCCCGGATGGGCAGGTAAACCTTATACCATTCCTTCTGGGCGGCGCTGTCGGTGTAGTTCTTGAGCGCGTCCTCGTCGGCGAATTCCATGGCGATGACATGGGTGCGGTCGCCCTGGGCCTTGAGCGTCCTGGTCCACACTTGGGTGATGCCCTTGTAGTGGGCGGGCAGGGCTTGGGCGCCGTCGAGCGCGGCTTTGATTTGCTCCGGGGTGGTGCCGGCCTTCCAGGCAACGGTCACAACGTGAACGACTGATTTTGGTGCCGTGTCGGCGGCGAAAGCCGCGCCCGCACCAAGCAGGCCGGCGGTGACGAGAAGGGTGAGGAGGAGTTTTTTCATGGGGATACGGGAGTTTGAATCGCGCACGCCCAAGATGGGCGCATGCCACGGTGCAGACTAGCGCCGGGGAAGCCCGGGCCGTCAACGTCGGAGTGGGTGGCTCCGGCGCTCAAACCAGCTAGTTGGACGGCGCCGGCGCCGAGATACTCCTGCTGCCGGGCGGCCGGTCAGGTCTTGGTCCCGTCTTCGTTTGTGAACTTGACCGGCAGGGTGATGAGAACCGCGACCGGCTTGCCGTCTTTTTGCGCCGGCCGGAATCTCCATTTTTCCACGGCGGCCACGGCGGCCTCGTTGAACGCCGCGTTCGTCGTCTTAGTGACCTTGGCCTCAGTGACCAGGCCTTTCTCATCGATGGCGCAGCTCAGCATCACAATGCCGGAGGTGCCGCTCGCCCGCATCGCGGCGGGATATTCGGGCATCACGGTGCGCATCGGGACGGGCGGCTCGGTGTCGGCCGCCTGCAAAATTCCGCCCGCCGCAAGGCTGGCAAGGCATAACAGATTTCGAAGGGAGTGTTTCATGGATGACGAAGTGCGCAGGGCACCGGGGCCTTATCGGCAGAGAACGCCCGGGCCCCAAGAAAAAACCGGATCGAGGGGACCCAGTATTAGGCCGCGATCGCGAGGCCGCACGCGGGCCGAATAGTTTGGCCGGCGGCGCGATTTTAGCAGGTTTTTAAACGGAGCTTGGGCCGCGCGCGCCCTGAGCATTCCGCGGCCCGGTTGACCTGCCTGAAACCGCCCTGCCGCCAGGAGTGTTTCGATTTGAGCGTGGCGTGAAAGCCCATCTCTTTGCGCGGCGCCTCGGGTGGGGGCGGGGGATCGAGCAGGAGCACGATGCGCTGGAGCACGTCAAAGATCGCGGACTCGTGGGAAGCGAGGCGCGAGGTCAGCTCCTTTTCCAGCGCGGCCAGTTTCCGGGCGAGTTCGCGCGTGTCGGTGAGGAGCCCGCGCATCTTGATGAAAGCCCGGACCACGAAGACGCTCATCGGGGTCGCTGGCGGGCTGTTCAGGATGTTGGCGGCCATGATCGCCCCGTGCTCGCGGAAGGCGAAAGGGGTGTGGCGGAGGTTCCGGTTGGATGCGGGCACAATTTGTGACCGCAGGGCCGGGTTTTCCGCGGGGGATGCGGGCGCCTGGCATGTTGGCCGGCGGCACGTGGCGGAAATGGTGCAGAAATCTGCGTGGGCGTAGAGACGGCGGCAGCGGTTACTCCGCCCGTCCGTTGGGATCGGTCACCACCAGCAGGCACAACGCCGATAGGATCACGACGATGGCGATCATGGTGTGGGGGTGCCGGGAAACCGCAGGCCGGCGATGAAGGCGGCGGCACCAGCCGCGAGCAACAGATGCGCCGCGAAGAAACCGCCGACAAACAGGTAGATGAGGATGGCGGTGGCGGCAGGGATCAGGGCGAGCAGCATCACCACGGATCGTGACGCCAGGGCCGGCGAGGCCGCAATAAATCCGAACACGATGGCTAGCGTGAGCAGGGTGGCCGAGTCGGCGAGCCAGAGCGCCTTGAAACTGCCGACATAGAACGGCGGCAGGCTGGCGGCGGCGAGGACCTCGGCCGCCTTCCTGAACGCGGCGGCATGGAGGGGTCCGCCAAGGGCCATGATGAGCGACGAACCGGCGAGGAGCCAACGGAACGGCGAGAACGGCGTGGATTTCATGCCGCACTCTAACACCGTCCGCTGACAGCCCTATGTCAGGAGAGGTGCCGGCGATGAACCAGTCCTGGCGCCGGGCCCTTGGGGTTTGGCGGACAGCTGGTTGGTTACCCGCGTTTCCGGCGTTTGGCGCGGGTCTTTGGGCCGCCGGGACCCTTGGGTGGGAAGCAGGTCAGGGTCGGGGGATTTTTGGTGCAATCGAGCATGCCTGATCCCGACGGGCACGGAATGGGCCCCACCGACACTTGGTTGGGCGGGCTGCCGCATTTGCCCGAACAGGTTTGCTGGAGCACGGCACCCCCCGGCGTCTCGTGACGCAGGACGTTCACCCCATTGGGGTGCAGGGTGAGCGTGACCCGGTCGCCGTTGGGGGCGGTCAAGCCGACCACCGTGGGGCGGAGCAGTTTCTTATACAAATCCCGGCGCAACGCGGTCACGTGCGGTATTTGCGCGCACGGTTGCTTCGTGGGTTGGTCGTCGATTTGAATCCACTTATCCGGATTGGCGATGTCGTAGGTGATGACGTGCCAGAAACCTTTGCGACACTCGGAACGGGCGAGATAGACGGACATGGGAGCCTCCTGAGGATTTGATGTTTGCCGCGGCGCGCTGGCAGCGGTCGGCCCGTTTGTGATCAGCAAAGTCAGTTTTGGCCGGACGGCAATTCCGAAAACCGCGGCCCGCCAGGTCGACGGGGTTGCCAGTCCGCGCGATGCCGCTACATTACGGGACGATGCTGCAGACCAAGTCAGTGCATTCGCCGATCGAGCCGGGGGACGGGCTGCGGGTCCTCGCGACGCGGTTTCGCGGGCGGAGGCTGCCGGTGGACCGTTACGACGTGTGGATGGCGAACCTCGGCCCGGGCGAGCGGCTCTTGAAGAGCGTGCATGCCGGCAAGATCACCTGGCGGGAGTTCTCGAAAAGTTACCGGGAAGAACTGTTCGCGCCCGCGGCTACCGACGCCGGCAACGCGACCATCAAGAACCACGGGCAGAAGTTCACGCTGCGATTGATCGCCAAGCTGGCGGCGAAGGAGAACGTCACGCTGCTCTGCCACTGCGCCGAGGACGCGAAGGAGTGCCACCGCTTCCTGCTGCAGGATTTGATCGAGCGCGAGTGCGGCGATTGATCAGCCAGGAGCCAGGATCCGGCCTGGTGGCGGTCGCGAGGAGCCGCGCCTCCGGCGCAAAAACAGGGCCGGGGAGCACCCCGGCCCTGTTGCGAGCATTTGCCGAGGGTGGTTCAGTTCCCCGGAGAATAGAACCAGGTGCTGATATTGGCCATGTAGCCCTCGCCCCGGATGCCGTCGCCGGCCCCGCCGGTGCCGAAGCTCCAGATTTGGGAGAGCGAGCCGTATTCGGCGCCGGTCACCCAGCGCAGGTAGATGCCGTGGCCCTTGATGTCGTGGATCGTGTTGCCGGTGGCGGTGACATTGCGGACGTTTTTCTGGATGAGGCCGCAGGCGTCCTGATGGAAGAGGCCGTCGTGGTCGGGCGGATATCCGGCATACTGGATGGTGTTGTTCAAAAGCGAAACCCCGTGCGCCCACTGGTTTTCCGGCACGTCGCCATCGAAGGCCGTGTTGTGCTCGGTGGCGATCGGGGTGATTTCGATGCCATGGCGCGATCCGCCGTGGATGAAGTTGTTCTCGATGTGCACATCGTCGGCCGTGACGATGGCGATGCCGCGCCACTGGCTGCCGTTGATGTTGTTGGACAGGATGTGGACGTTGCTGGCCTTGAGGCCGTCGGCCTCGAAATCATCCGCCACGACGGCGATGGCATCGTCGCCGGAATTCTGGATGTAATTGCCCACGATCCAGACATCGCTGCCGTTGTGCACATGGATGGGGTCGCCGAAGCAGTCGATGAAGGAATTGCTGTCGATATGGATGTATTCCGCGGCGCTGTCGGCGTTGCCGTCCGCGATCTCGATGGCATAGTTGGGCGCATGGCGAAAGGTGCAGTATTGCACCTCCAGGTGCTTGCCCAGGAACCGGACGTGCTGGCCGGCGCCATAACGGTGGGTGTGGGTGGAATCGAAGGCGAGGTTGGTGATCGTGATGGCCCGGCAATTCAGGTCGAAGGACCAGAAGTAGTTCGGGTTGCTCGTTGTGTCGCCGTCCGAGAGGCCGGAAATCCTGCTGAGCACCGTCTCGCCGCTGGTGGCGCCCTGCAAGGTGAGGTTGCCCACGTTTTCAAAGCTGGCGAGTTGGCCGCCGCCTTCGACGTTCACGTTGAATTCATACGTTCCGGCCGCGAAGCGGATGGTCCGCGCGGCATGGTTGCCCACCATGCCGTTGGTGTCGCGCAGCAGCTGGTTGAACTCGATCGTGTTTTGCCGGGCATCGTTGTAGTTGGGGAACACCCCGCCGTAATTGTTCACGAGGCTGGCATAGGTGAGCGCCGCGGAACGGGGGCAGAGGAGGGCGAGGCTGAGAAGGGTGAGCAACACCCGGGTGGCGCGATGGAACAGGTTCGTTTTCATGGGTATCTCCTGAGGATGCAATCATGTGGTTGATGGTTGAAGTGACCGCCGGGCCCGTGCCGCAGCCGTCACGTGGGGAATGCTCCCGCGGCCAAAGATTCCTCTGCCCAGTGGGCAGGCCCTCTGAAGAATCCTCCGCGCGACGCCGCGGCTCCGCGGGAAGCGGGGCCGCAACTGAAGCACAGGTTGCGAGAAAAATTGCGGGAGGCGTCCTGTCAAATCCCCTGCGTGAATTTGCCGTCAAGAGCCCGTTAAATTCCCGCGTCGGGTTCGCGGGGCCCGTCCGCCGGGGGTGCTTGGGTTTGACGTCCGCGCCGGGTGGAATCAGAAAGGCGGCATGAAACGACTGGTCTTGCCCGGGCTCCTGCTGGCCGCGGCCGCGGTGGCCGGGGCGTCGGACAGCTTCAAGGACATCGCGAATTTCGAATCGGGCAAGGTCACGCTGGCCGTGCGCACCGAGATCCGGGCCGACGGCGACCGGCGGGGGATCTTGCGCATGGATGACTATCCGAAGGCCGGCGGTGTGTTGATCTATCGGCCCCAGGATTGGACCAAGATGATCGCGGCCGTCACCGAGGCGATCGCCGTGGCGGGCAGGTTGCCCGCCGGCGGGACGCGACCGATCGCCGACGTCGTTTCAACCGGCGGCGGTTTTCTCCGCGTCGAGGCGGTGGCGCCAGGAGGCCAGGCCGCGCTGCGCTTCACCCGGCTCGACGGTCCCGGCGGCAAGTATCCGGCGGTCGTCTTCCTCCTGCCCGCGGCCGATTTTCCCCGCCTGCAGCGCGCCGTCGAGGACGTGGCGAAGGAATTCACCGCGACGAAGCTGAACGGGTATTATTGAGGGGATGGCCGCCTCGCTGGTCCGGCCGCTTGATTCCGGTGTGAAAGCCCACTTCCTTTTTGGGGACTTCGGGCGCGAGTGGCGGATCGAGCAGGAGCATGATGCGTCGCATGAACTCGGCGATGGCGGTTTCGTGCGAGTCGAGCCGCGAGGTCAGCTCCTTTTCAAGCGACGCGAGTTTCCTGGCGAGTTCGCGAGTATCGGTCAGAAGACCGCGCATCTTCACGAAGGCGCGCACCACGAAGACACTCATCTGCACCGCTTGCGGACTGTTGAGGATATTGGCCGCCATGATGGCGCCATGTTCGGTGAAGGCGAAAGGGAGATACTTCACGTGACGACCGTGTTTCAAGGTCACAATTTGTGACCTTAAGATTACATCCCCTTGATGCCTTGCGCGTTGTAGTTTCACGGCCTCTGCCATTGTAAGTTCCAGCAGGAAGTCCGGTGGAAACTTGTCGCGGTTGCGGCGGACGGCTTGGTTGAGCGCTTTCGTTGGAACGCCGTAGAGCTTGGCCAGGTCGGCGTCGAGGATCACGCGTTCGCCGCGGATGATATGAATGACGTTCTCGACGGACGGGAGGGCAGCGGGAGATTTACGGGCAGGCGACATGGTGATTGGCGGCCCGTGGCGGAAACGATGCAGAAATCTGCGCCGGGGTAAAGACGGCGACTACTCGGCCGGCCGGTTGGAGCCGGTGGACACCAGCAGGCACAGCGCGGACAGGATCAGAACCATCGCGATCATGACGAACCGGCGAGGAGCAAACGGAACGGCGTGGATTTCATGCCGCAGGCTAACACGGCCCGCTGACAGCCCTATGTCAGGAGAGGTTGAACCGGCCATCTACGCCTCTTGCAGATAGTTGTTCGGCCAGTTTATTAACAAAGAACTTGTCCTTCCAACTGTGACTGAGAAAAAGCTTAGGGCGCGTGTTCATATGAAATCGTGTTAAATGTGAGGGCTGGCCCAGAGCCCGTTACAGAGATATATGCTATTCTAACATACGTGACAGGATAAAAAATCGCGACTGATAGAGTTGGCTCATT
>JAYVZM010000426.1:0-7842 GCA_043783345.1 Verrucomicrobiota bacterium | reverse complement strand
TCGCAGCCAGGGCGGTGGCCACGGAAACCAAAAGCAGGAGCAGGGTTTTGAGCGAGGGCATCGGCGAGGATTCACTGACCCCGGTTGGCCAGGATATGTTCACACACTTCGCGCACGGCGCCATGGCCGGCGCGGCGGGCCGGCACAAAGCCGGCGATCTTCAGGGCCGCCCGCATGGCTTCGGAGGGCGCCACGCCGATGCCGGCCCAGCCGATGGCCGGGGCGTCGATGTCGTCATCGCCCATGTAACAGACCTGCGGGGCGGCGAGGCCGAGCTGGCTGGCGATCTCCTGCAGGGCCATGAGCTTGTCGGTGCGGCCCTGGACGACATGCGGCACGTGGAGTTCGGCGGCCCGCAGCGTCGTGGCTTGGGAGGCGCGGCCCGAGATCCAGGCGACCGCGACACCGGCCTTGTGGAGCCGGACGAGGCCCATGCCGTCGAGGATCGAGAATTGTTTGGTCTCCGTGCCGTCGCTGGCGATCGCGACCGTGCCGTCGGTCAGCACCCCGTCCACGTCCATCGCGAACAGCCGGATGGCGGCCCAGCGGACTTTGGAAATTTTGGAGGAGTTGCGGAACATGGCGCGCAATCGAGATTCGGCGCTGGGCCCAGAATGACAAGAGTGAAGCTAGCCCAGCCACGCGGCGATGGCCTCCACGATCTTGTCCTTGCTGGGCCGGTAAACCGCCTCGAGTTCGGGCGCGAAGGGCACCGGGATGTCCAGCGACGCGATGCGCAGAGGCGCGGCTTTGAGCGAGCCGAAGTGTTCCTCCGTCAGCCGGGCCACCAGCTCCGCGCCGAAGCCGTGGGTGCGGCGGCCCTCGTGCACAACGACGAGCCGGCCGGTGCGGGTGAGCGAGGTCTTGATGGCGTCCAGCCGGAGCGGGGCGAGGGCGCGGAGATCGAACAGGTCGAAGGTCTTTTCGTATTCCTCCTGCAGGTAGGCGCAGGCCTCGTCGGTCAGCTGCACCATTTCGCCGTAGGTGACGATGGTGGCGAAGTCGCCGGAGCGAATTTTGGCCGGCGACCAGACGGCGCGATAGTCCGGGTCCCATTTGACGGGATGCTTGCCGCGGCGGTAGAGGGCCTTGTGTTCGAAAAGGATGACGGGATTGTCGTCCTCGTAGGCGGCGAGCAGGGCATTGAAGGCGTCCTGCGGGTTGCTGGGATAAAGCGCCTTCAGGCCGGGGAAGGAAAGGAAGGCGGTCTCGAGTTCCTGCGAGTGGAAGGAACCGAAGGTCAGGCCGCCGCCGCAGGGGAGGCGGAACACGACGGGACATTTCTGCCCGGCGCGAAAGAAGTAGGTGGCGGCGTTGAGCGCGATCTGCGTCGCGGCATCGGTGGCGAAATCGGCGAACTGGAACTCCTCGATGGCGCGGTGGCCGTTGACGGCGAGGCCGAGCGCGTAGCCCGTGCAGGCGGACTCGCAGAGGGGGGTGTTGAACACGCGCGGCCGGCCGAAATCCTCGACGAGACCCTCGGTGACCTTGAAGGCGCCGCCGTAGGTGCCGATGTCCTGGCCGAGCACGACGGACTCGGGACGCTCGGTGAGGATCTTGCGCAGGGCGCGGTTGAGGGCCTGCGCCATCGTAACATTTTCGATTCTCGACTCTGGATTTTCGATTGAGCCGACCGCCGGGATCCAGGCCAGGGGTGCGGCTTCCGGCGCGAAAACATCGGCTGTCATGCCCTCGGGGGAGACCGGCGGCAGGGAGATCGCCGTTTTGATGGTGGCCTCGACGAAGGCGTGCACCTCGGCATCGATGGCGTCGAGCCGGACGGCGTGGCCGGCGGCGGCGAGTGTCGCGCGGAATTTCGGCAGGGGATCGAGGGCCAGGATGGCGTCGGCCTCGCCGGCTTTCATGTAATCGCAGGTGTCGTAGGCGGCATGACCGCGCAGGCGGTAGGTGTGCGCCTCGATAAGGAGCGGGCGGCCGGTCCGGCGGGTGCGATCGATGGCGGCGCCGAGGGTCTGGAGCACGCGGGCGGGGTCGCTGCAATCCAGCGCGAAACCCTCCATCCCGTAGCCCTTGGCGCGTTCGAAGAGATTCGGCGAGGCGAACTGCTCGCTGATGGGAGTGGAATAGGCGTAGCGGTTGTTCTCGATGACAAAGACCACCGGCAGCGAGAGCAGGGCGGCGAGGTTCATCGACTCATGGATGTCGCCGGTGCTGGAGGAGCCGTCGCCGAAAAAGGCGAAGCCGACGGCGGGCCGGCCCAGCCGGCGCTGCGAATCGGTGCTCCCGAGGACGTTCGAGAGCATGATCCCGAGGTGCGAGATCATCGGCAGGCTGCGGTTGGCCGGGTCGCCATGATGGATGTTGCCCTCGCGCGCCTTGGTCGGGCTGCCGCTGTTGGCAAAATACTGGCAGAGGTGGTCGCCGAGATGACCGCTCCAGAGGAGGTGGCCGCCCAGCCCGCGGTGGGAGAATGAGATCACGTCCACGGACTTGTCGGCCAGCAGGGTGAGGGGAACGATGAGGGCTTCGTTGCCCTGGCCCCCGGTCACCGTGCCGTGGATGAGTCCCTGGCGGAAGAGTTCGAGGATGCGGTTGTCGCTGGCGCGGGCGAGCTGCATCCAGGCGTAGGTGAGCAGGAGGCTCTCGGCCGAACCCAAGTCGGGTGGCCGGAGGTCCCGGCGCTGGAAGAGGGTTGGAGTGGAGGGGAATTGCATTTCGCCCGAAAGTGCCTTTTGAGCGCCAAGCTTCGAGGCTAAACTTGCCGGGAGCCGGGCCGTGGAGGGATGCGGTTAAAAGGGCGCTATTCCGGTCCCGGGGGGAGCTGCCGCTGGGCAAGGAATTCCCTCGCGGCGGCGAAATCAGCCGGGGTCAGGCCATGGCCGGCGGCATGGGTGTGCAAGGTGACGCTGGCTCCGGCAGCACGGAGCATTTGCGCCAATCGGACCGGGTGGTCGTTGGGCACGATGGGATCCGCCTTGCTGGAGGAGATGAGCACGACCTTGCCGGAAAGGTCGGGGATTTCCGCCGGTTCGAGGACCACCATGGGCCGAAGCAGCACCGCTCCGGCCAGGGTTTCGGGACGCAACAGCAGCAACGACGCGGCGATGTTCGCGCCGTTGGAGAATCCCAGGGCGACGAGGCGGGCCGGCGCGAATCCGTAGCGCTGCGCGACGGCCGCGACGAAGTCGGCCAGCGCGTGCGTGCGTTTTTCGACGTCGGCCAGGTCGAACACGCCCTCGGCGAAGCGGCGGAAAAAGCGCGGCTGGCCGTGTTCCAGCACATCACCCCGGAGGCTGAGCAGCGCGGAACCGGGCGACAATTTCTGACCGATCGGGATGAGATCGTTTTCGTCGCCGCCGGTGCCATGCAGGAGCAGCAGGGGCGGGGCGGCGGGGTCGACGCCGGGTTCGAATCGATGGAGGTAGGAGAGTGAGGACATGGATTGGAGGGGGTTTCGTGGGCCAGCCACTGGCGGGCGCGATTGGACGCGAGCAAGCTCGCTGGCCTACGGAGAGCACTGGTTGAGCTTCGGCAAGGCCGCCTCGATCTCGGCGCGATGCGGTTCAAGACGCGGTGGCAGAGACAGACGTGAACCCAGGGTTTCGACCGGCTCGTCGATGGCAAAGCCGGGCTGGTCGGTGGCAATCTCGAAGAGGACACCGCCCGGTTCGCGGTAGTAGATGGATTTGAAGTAGGCGCGGTCGATCACCGGACTGACTTGCAGTCCGCTTTTCAACAGCTCCGCACGAGCGGCCTCTTGGGTGGCGTCGTCGGGGACGCGAAAGGCGACGTGGTGAATTGTGCCCGCGCCGTTCAGGCCCCGCGGCAAGGCCGGGTCGGTCAGCAGATCGACATAGGCGCCCGGTCCGCCCGGATCCGCAGTGTAGCGAGTGCGGTGACCAGATCGGGCGACCAGCCGATAACCCATCGTTTCGATGAGGACCGAGGCAGTCAGCTTGCCGTCGGTCAAACCGAGGGTTGTGCCATGGAAACCGCGGATGGCATGCTGGGCTGGCACTTCAGTGGAAGGCGCCGGCGGGCGGAGATCGGTCTCTGCAGTTGCGATCAGCTCCAAGCGGAGGCCATCGGGGTCGAAGAAGGGCAGCACATCGTCGTTGAAGCGCTTTTCGACGGCGAGTGTCTCGATCTTCAGGTCGACGAAACGCTTTTGCCAGAAGGGCAGGGAGCCGGCGGGGACGGAGAAGCCGGTCGCGTAAGATTGGCCGGAGCCGGGCCGGCCGCGGGGAACCCCAGCCCATGGGAAGAAAGTCATGACCGTGCCCGGCGAACCCGCGTAGTCCCCATAGTAGAGGTGATAGGTCCCGGGATCGTCCTGATTGACCGACTGCTTCACGAAGCGGAGCCCGAGCACCTTCGTGTAGAAGTGCATGTTTCGCTCGGTATCGGACGAGATAGCAGTGATGTGATGGAGGCCGTGGGTTTGGGTTTTCATAAGGCTATCGTTTGATGTCAAAGTATAGGGGAAAATTGATTTCAGGCTCTCGCGCCGATCTTTTTGCACAGGCGGCCGAAGTCGGCGAGTTCGGTCGAGGAGAGCACGCTCATTTCCCGGGTCACATTGGCGACCACCTTGGGGAACAGCGCTGCGATGAAAGCCTGACCTTTCTCGGTGAGTTTCACGACGACGAAGCGGCGGTCGGCCGGGTCGCGCTCACGGAGCACGTAGTCCGCTTTCTCCAGATTATCGACGACCAGGGTGAGATTGCCGCCGCTCTTAAGCAGTTTTTCCGCGAGTTCGCTTTGGCAGAGCGGTCCGATGTGGTGGAGCGCCTCAAGCACGCCAAATTGGGTGACGGTCAGTTCGGCAGGCAGGACGGCATGGATCCGGACAGAGACCGACTCGGCGGCACGAACCAGCTTGATGAATGCATTGAGCGCATTGATCTCTTCGCTTGAGCCGCGGTGTCTGGTTCCCATGCAGAACACACATGGCCGATAATGCTTCTATGTCAAAATATATATTAGAACCAATACGCTGGTAACGTTTAACCTGTTGTAGTCAATCGATTTTCTGAATCCTAGCAAGATGGCGTCCCCCTTCGAAAGCAGTTGAAAGCCAGACTCTGACGATCTTCAAGGCCTCTTCCTCGCTAATCGTCCGCTGCCCGAGCGAGAGGCAATTGCCGTCGTTATGGGACCGATTCCAGACGGCGACCTGTTCGTTCCAGCAGAGGCCGCAGCGCACCCCTTTGATCCGGTTGGCCACGATCGCCTCACCGTTGCCCGAACCTCCCAGCACGATACCGCGCTCAAATTCGCCGCGGGCCACGGCCTCGGCCACGGGGCGGATGAAATCCGGGTAGTCGCAGGGCGCGTCCGAATTCGTGCCGAAATCGCGCACGGTGTGCCCATCGGCCAGTAACATGGCCTTCACCTTCTCCTTGTAGGCGAAGCCGGCGTGATCCGAACCGATGGCGATGGTGAATTTTCTCATAAGTGGCATGGCGGGGCGAACCGAGGCGGGTTGCGAATGTCGTTATTTCGGTCACACTCACGCTCAGCAAACAAAATTCCACCATGCGCCCCATTTCCGCCGGTCTCGCCCTCGTCTCATTCGCGCTGCTGACTGCCTGCGCCTCCACCCCGGAATCGCGCATCGCGGACCGGCGCGGGGCCTTCAATGCCTACCCGGCCGAGGTGCAGCGAAAAATCCGCGCCGGGCAGGTGGACATCGGGTTCACCGACGAGATGGTCCTGCTGGCTTTGGGCGAGCCATCGCGGAGATTCACGCGTCAGACCGAGGCGGGCGAAACGGAAGTCTGGGTTTACCACGACAACGGGCCGCAGTTCAGTTTCGGTTTCGGCATGAGCAGCGGTAGCCGGCATTCCTCCAGCGGCGTAGGCCTGGCGATGTCGACCGGCGGCTATGATCCCGATGAAAGAATGCGGCTGGCCTTTCGCGCCGGCCGGGTCACCGAGATCGACGTGCGGCAGCGCTAGCCGTCAGGACGCGTCGATCACGCGGAGAAACGCGGCGGTGTCCGCGAAATTGGCGAACACGGCCGTGGGCTGGTGCGCGGCGAGTTCCTCCAAGCTGTATTTGCCGGTGGCGACGGCGATGGTCCGGGCACCGATGACCTTGCCGCATTCGACGTCGTGGGGCGTGTCGCCGATGATGAAGGTGCGGTCGGGGGCAAACTCGACGGCATGCTTCTCCTTCGCCCGCCGCAGCGCATGCGGCCCGAGGTCGTTGCGGCTTGGGCTGTCATCGGCATAGGCGCCGAATTGGAAATAGTGCCAGACCTTGAAATGGGTGAGCTTGATCCGGGCGCCGCGTTCCAGATTGCCGGTCAGCAGGCCTTGCGCCGCGTCCGGACGCTGCCGCAGGGTTTCCAGCAATTCCAAAATGCCCGGCAGCACCTGCCCCGGCGGGCCCGCCTGCAGTTCCAGCGGCAGGATTTCCAGGTAGGCCTCGAGATAATCGTGGGTGTTCTGCGGTGTGTCCGGCAGGCCGACGACGCGCAGCACCTCGCCGGCGATCCATGAATCGGTCCGGCCGGCCCAGTCGATCTGGCGCATGTCGCACTTGAGGCCGAACCGCTGGGTCAAGGCGCGCTCCATCGCGCGGAAACCCGCGCCATGCGATACAATCAGGGTGCCGTCGATGTCCCAAAGGATGAGTTTTTTCACGAAGGAAGCAGTAGAAGGCGGGCGGACCGCGCCGTCGCAAGCATGGAGTTACTCCGCCTCGGCGTTGGCGGTCGTGGCGCTGCGCACGGCGTTGTAGACGGTGCCGCTCAGGATCAGGGCCGCGCCGATCACTTCATGCAGGGCGAAACGCTCGGCGAAAAACACCATGCCGCCGAGGGCGATGCCCAGCGGCACGAGCATCTGGATGAGCGAGCCCTCCGCGACGGGCAGGTCGCGAAACGCGCGGGTCATCGTCAGTTGACCTGCCCCGGCCGTCAGGCCGACGAGGAGCATGACGGCCCAGGCGCCGGCCGACAGCGGGTGATAGGTCGCGATGGCGGGAACGGAACAGATCAGCAGTCCGAACACGCATTGCGCCGCGAAGATGGTGGAGGTGTGCTCCGTGTCGTGGAGTTGGCGGATGGTGACGACCACGTAGGCCGAGAGCAAAGCCGCGGCGACGGCGAGCAGGTCAAAGACGCCGGGATGCGCGCGCGCGGAAAACACATTCGTCAGCAGCCCGATGCCGGCCAATGCGGCGACGCCGCCGACCAGCACGGACGGGCGGAGTTTTTCCCGAAGCATCCACGCCGCCAGCAAGGCGCCCCAGATCACGTAGGTGTTGCCGATGAACGTGGCGCGGCCCGCGCCCAACTTCACGACGGTGAGGTAGGTGAGATAGACGCCGATGCCGCCGACGAGGCCGCGCTCGATGAGCTTGCGGCGGCGAAACAGGTGGCCGGGCTGGAATTCTGCCCAATAAACCGCGGCGATCATGCCGAGGCCCACGACAAACCGCGTGCAGGAAACCAGCCAGATGTTGGCGGTCTCCATCGCGCCGAGCGCACGCACGAGCAGCACATTGGCCGTGAAGCATGCGGCTGAAAGCAGCATCAGGGTGACGGCTCGCCGGTGGCGGGGATTGGATGACATGCGGAGAACAAGAAACCGCGCCAAGTGACGGCGCGGTCAAGCAGCGAAACCCTGTATACGCTGATATTACAGGGTGTGGATGGCAGATTAGCGCGCGCCAGTCCGGAGCATTGAATTTTTACTTCTCCGCGCGCGCTTCTCCGGTCTGAGTGCGATCCAGCAGGGCGGGATCGACTGCCATGACGTGAAACATGCCGTTACTGAGTCTCGTATAATACAGTGACATATAGTCACAAAGAAAGTCCGGTATGCCGGAGGAAGGAATGGGGTAAGGTTCGATTGGCGGTGACGCGAGCG
>JAYVZM010000425.1:0-7855 GCA_043783345.1 Verrucomicrobiota bacterium | reverse complement strand
AGGTCTTGCCCACGCCCGGGCACATGCCGAGGAAGATTTTCAGATGGGCGCGCCGGGCCCGGGCCTCCTCTTGTTTCAGCGAGGCGAGCAGCGCGTCGGGATCGGGGCGGAGATCGGGCATTGCGAGAAAACTTATGCGGGAGACTGCCCGAGGCAGTGGAGAAATGCCATCATCATCCGGTTCGGGAAATCATGGCTTGGCGGGTGCGGACGGCGGCCAGCCGACGCGGGACTCGCCGGAATAGCGGTGGGCGGGATCCTTGAACCACAAGATGACCGCGATAAAAGCGAGGAGAACGAGCAGGACCATGAACATCAGGTGGTCGGGGGACACTGGGCGGCGGGCTTTCATGGACGCAGCGGTCGCGGGTTGCGTCTGCGCGTTCATCTCGCGGACGCGAACTGATCCAGCGCGAGATTGAGCTGGAGCACATTGACCGTCGGCTCGCCGAATACGCCCCAGTCCCGACCCCGGGTGGCTTGCGCAATGAGCGTCTGGATTTCGTCGCGGGAGAGGCGCCGGGCCAGGGCGACGCGTGCGGCTTGGAGCTGCGCGTTGGCCGGGCTGATGTGCGGATCGAGGCCGCTGCCGGAGGAAGTGACCGCATCAGCCGGCACCGCGGCATCGGCGGCGAGACCGTTGGCGGCGCGGTAGGCGGCGACGGCCACCTTGATGTTGTCGTTAAGCTTCTGGCTGGTCGGCCCGAGGTTGGTGCCGGAAGAACTGGAGGCGTCGTAGCCCGTGCCGGCGGCGGAGGGCCGCGGCTGGAAATATTTGTCGATGGTGAAACTCTGGGCGAGGAGCGCCGAACCGCGCACGGTCCCGTCCTTGTCCGTGATGAGGCTGCCGTTGGCCTGGTCGGCAAAGAACGCCTGACCGCCGGCCCAGACGGCCAGCGGGTAGGCGCCACAGAGCAGCACGGCGAAGACGAGAGTGAGCAGCACGGAGGTTTTGAGATCGGAGAGGATGGTCTTCATGGGAGGAAAGATCAGACGAAGTGGACGGCGTTGATGAGGACATCGATGATTTTGATGCCGACGAAGGGAATGATGATGCCGCCGACCCCGTAGATGAGCAGGTTGCGGCGGAGCATGGCGGCCGCGCCGACCGGGCGGTAGGCGACACCGCGCAGCGCGAGCGGGATGAGCGCGATGATGACGAGGGCGTTGAAGATGACGGCGCTGAGGATGGCGCTTGCGGGCGTGGCGAGCCCCATGATGTTGAGCGGGGCAATGGCCGGGAATACGCCGACGAGCATCGCGGGGATGATGGCGAAATACTTGGCGACATCGTTGGCGATGCTGAAGGTCGTGAGCGAGCCGCGGGTGATCAGCATCTGTTTGCCGATCTCGACGATCTCGAGGAGCTTCGTGGGATTGCTGTCGAGGTCGACCATGTTGCCGGCCTCCTTGGCGGCCTGGGTGCCGGTGTTCATCGCGACCCCGACGTCGGCTTGGGCGAGGGCGGGGGCGTCGTTGGTGCCGTCACCGGTCATGGCGACGAGATGGCCCCTGGCCTGCTCCTCGCGGATGCGCGCGAGCTTCATCTCCGGCGTGGCCTGCGCGAGAAAATCGTCCACCCCGGCCTCGGCCGCGATGGCGGCGGCGGTGAGCGGGTTGTCGCCGGTGATCATCACGGTGCGGATGCCCATCGCACGGAGCTGGGCAAAGCGCTCCTTGATCCCGCCCTTGACGACGTCCTTCAGGTGAATGACGCCCAGCACCTCGCGGCCCTCGGCGACGACGAGCGGAGTGCCGCCCCAGCAGGAAATGCGCTCGACGCCGTCGCTCACGGCGCCGTGATAAGTGCCGCCTTGCGCTTCGACCCAGGCCTTGACGCGGTCAGCCGCGCCCTTGCGGATCGCGCGCGCGGGCTGGTTGCCGGTGGCGGCGAGGTCCACGCCGCTCATGCGCGTCTGTGCGGTGAAGGGGACAAAAGTGGCGTGGGCCGGCGTGAGTTCGCGGCCGCGCAGGTTGAATTTCTCCTTGGCGAGGACCACAATGCTGCGGCCCTCGGGCGTCGTATCAGCCAGGGAGGCAAGTTGCGCCGCATCGGCAAGGCGCTCGGCCGGGATGCCTGGCGCGGGGATGAACTCGCTGGCCTGACGGTTGCCGAGGGTGATGGTGCCGGTCTTGTCGAGCAGCAACACGTCGATGTCGCCCGCGGCCTCGACGGCGCGGCCGGAGGTGGCCAGGACGTTGCGTTGGAGCAGGCGGTCCATGCCGGCGATGCCGATGGCGCTGAGCAGGCCGCCGATGGTGGTCGGGATCAGGCAGACCAGCAGAGCGATCAGCGTGGTGATGGAGAACGCGACGTTCGCATAGAGGCCGAACGGCTTGAGCGCGATGATGACGAGGAGAAAGATGATCGTGAGCGCGGAGAGCAGGATCGTGAGGGCAATTTCGTTGGGCGTTTTCTGCCGCTGGGCGCCCTCGACCATCGCGATCATGCGGTCGATAAAGGTATGGCCCGGCTCGGAGGTGATGCGGATGACGATGCGGTCGCTGAGGACGCGGGTGCCGCCGGTGACCGCACAACGGTCGCCGCCGCTCTCCCGGACGACGGGCGCGGATTCGCCGGTGATGGCGGACTCGTCCACCGAGGCGATGCCGTCGATGACATCGCCATCGGCGGGAATAACGTCGCCGGTCTCGCAGACCACGGTATCGCCCTTCCGGAGGTCGGTGGCGGCGACTCTCTCCTCGCGGCCGTCGCGCAGGCGGCGGCCGAAGGTCTGGGTGCGGGCGCGCTTGAGGGTGTCGGCCTGGGCTTTGCCGCGGCCCTCGGCGACGGCCTCGGCGAAGTTGGCGAAGAGCACGGTGAACAGCAGCCAGAGGGCGACTTGGAGCACGTAGCCGGTCGGTTCCTTCGAGGTGAAGAGCTGTTCAAACGTCAACAGCGCGCCGATCAGCGTGACGAACATGACCGGGTTCTTCAGCTGCGTGCGCGGGTTGAGTTTGGTGAAGGAATCGACGACGGCCTGCCGCAGGATCTGACGGTCGAAAAGGGAAACGGCTTTGGTGCTCATGGGAGTGCCGCGAGAACGCGGCAAGTTGAGAGTTGAGTGATGAAAGTGGCGAGAAATCAGAACAGGGTGCCGGCGCCCATGAGGAAGTGCTCGACGATCGGGCCGATCGCGAGGGCGGGCAGGAAGGTGAGCGCGCCGACCAGCAGCACGGTGCCGACGAGCAGCACGACGAAGGTGAGGCCCTCGACCTGGAAGGTGCCGGCGCTGGCGGGGACGATCTTTTGGGAGGCGAGATTGCCGGCGAGCGCGAGGATCGGGACGATCATGAGGAAGCGGCCGAACAGCATGGCGAGGCCCAGCGTGATGTTGTAGTGCGGGTCGCCGCTCGCGGGGTTGGCGGTAAGGCCGCCGAAGGCCGACCCGTTGTTGCCGACGGCGGAGCTGAACGCGTAGAGGATCTCGCTGAAGCCGTGCGGACCCGCGTTGTTGAGCCCCGCCTGGCCCCAGGTGGTCACGCTGGCGCACGCGGTGAAGGCGAGGGTGCTCGCGGAGGTCACGATCAGGACGAGCATCACCAGCTTCACGTCATAGGCCTGGATCTTCTTGCCGAGATACTCGGGGGTGCGGCCGACCATCAGGCCGGCGATGAACACGGCCAGGATGACGAAAATGAGCATGCCGTAGAGGCCGGCGCCGACGCCGCCGAAGATGACCTCGCCGGTCTGCATGTTGAACAGCGGGACAAGACCGCCAATTGGCGTGAAGGAATCGTGCATGGCGTTGACGGCCCCGCACGAGGCGTCGGTCGTGACCGTGGCGAAGAGGGCGGAGTTGAAGATGCCGAAGCGCACCTCCTTGCCCTCCAGGTTGCCGTCGGCGGCAGCCACGCCGAGGTTTTGGTGGATGGGATTGCCGGCGGCTTCAAATTTCCACGCGATGAGCGTGCCCGCCACAAACATCGCAAACATGGCGCCCCAGACGGCCCAGCCGTGGCGCTGGTTCCTCACCATGCGGCCGAGATAGTAGGTGAGGGCGCTCGGGATCGCGAAGATCGCGAGCATCTGAAGGAAATTGGAGAGCGGCGTGGGATTCTCGAAGGGATGCGCGGCGTTCGCGTTGGCATAGCCGCCGCCGTTCGTGCCCAGCATCTTGATGGCGACCTGCGAGGCCATCGGGCCCTGGACGATGGTCTGGGTGTCGACGGCCTGGCCGATGAGCACGGGCTGGCCGTCGGCGCCGGTCACGACGGCGCCCGCGTCGTCGGTCTTGGGCGCCTGGATCGGGTAGGACTCGTAGGTCTTGGCCGCGGTGTAGGGTTTGAAGTTCTGGATCATGCCCTGGGAAACCAGGAACAGCGCGAAGACGAGACAGAGCGGGACGAGCACGTAGTAAGTGCTGCGCACAACATCGACCCAGAAGTTGCCAATGGTCCGGGCGGTCTGGCGGGCAATGCCGCGCACGAGGGCGGCGGCAATGGCGATGCCGGCGGCGGCGGAAGTGAAGTTGTGAATCGTCAACGCGACCATCTGCGAGAAATAGGACATGGTCGATTCGCCGGCGTAGCTCTGCCAGTTGGTGTTGGTGGCGAAGCTGGCGGCAGTGTTGAACGCGAGATGCGGCGAGAGACCCCCCAATCCCTGGGGATTCAGGGGCAGCAGGTGCTGGAAGCGCAGGATGAAGTAAGTGACCAGCATCCCGACGAGGCTGAACGCCAGCAGGGCAACCGTGTAACCGATCCAGTTTTGTTCCTTCTCAGGGTTGATGCCGCAAACGCGATAGGTCAGCCGCTCGATGGGCCGCACCAGCGGGTCGAGCCACGTCTTGCCACGGGGGTCGAGCACCTGCACAAGGTAAAGCCCGAGCGGCTTCGTCAGCAGGAGGAGCGCGCCGCCAAAGAGCGCAAATTGGAACCAGGCGTGGGGATTGTTCATGGCAGAGGACGATCAGAATTTTTCCGGTCGCAGCACGGCCACGACGAGATAGACGAGAAGGGCGAGCGAGAGGACGGCGATAAGGAGGTTTTCCATGGCGGAGGGTTGGGCGTGGCGGATTCAGCGCACCTGGTCGCAGAACCAGGCGTAGGCGGCGCAAAGGGCGAAAAAAGCGATGGAGAGGGCGACAAAGATGAGATCGAGCATGGTGAATGAATGTTTTCGCGAAGCCACGGCCGCGGGTGGCGGGCCAGGGGCCGTTGGATTGGCCCAAACGATATCATGGTCGGGCCCGATCACCTAGTTAAGGACGGGGGCCGATGCGTTAAGAAAGCATTAAGCCCGGGGCAAAGTGGCCCGCGCGGGGTCCGCTGACGGGCGTTTTTTACCCCGCCGCACTTTGTTCTCTCTTTTTCGCGGCACCGGGGCCACTCTGCCTGCATGGAAAAACGTCCGTTCAGCGAGCTCGGCCTTTCGCCGGAGATATTGAAGGCGGTGGACAAGATGGGATTCGAGGAAGCCTCGCCCATCCAGACTGCCGTCATCCCCTTCGGCATGGCCGGGCGCGATGTCGTGGGCCAGTCCGCCACGGGCTCGGGCAAGACCGCGGCGTTCGCCATCCCGGCCATCGAGAAGGTGGAGACGCACGTGCGCAAGGTGCAGGTGCTCGTGCTCTGCCCGACCCGCGAACTGGCGGTGCAGGTGGCCGAGGAGTTCGGCAAGCTGGCTTTCTTCAAGAAGGGCCTCATGGAGGTGCCGATCTACGGCGGCCAGAGCTACGAGCGGCAGTTCCGCGCGCTGGCGGCGGGCGCGCAGGTGGTGATTGGCACGCCCGGCCGCGTTATGGACCACATGGAGCGCGGCACGCTCCGGCTCGACGCGCTCAAGGTGGTGGTGCTCGACGAGGCCGACCGGATGCTCGACATGGGATTTCGCGACGACATCGAGCACATCCTGAAGTCGGTGCCCGAGCAGCGGCAGATGTTTTTCTTCTCGGCGACGATGCCGCGCGTCATCCAGGAGCTGATCAAGCGCTACACTCGCGACCCGGAGTGGATCCGGATCGAGGCGCACGCGCAGAACGCCCCGCAGGTGGAGCAGATCTACTTCGAGGTGGACCGCCGCTCGAAGATCGAGCTGCTCACGCGCCTGATCGACCTGCACGACTTCCGCTTCGGCATCATTTTTTGCAGCACCAAGATCATGGTCGACGAGCTCGACGAGCACCTGCACGCGCGCGGCTACTCGACGGACCGGCTGCACGGCGACATCACGCAGGCGCAGCGCACGCGCGTCATGGACAAGTTCCGCCGCCGCGGCTTCGAGTTTCTGGTCGCGACCGACGTGGCCGCGCGCGGGCTCGACGTGGACGACCTCGAGGTGGTGTTCAACTTCGACCTGCCGAACGACGCCGAGGACTACACGCACCGCATCGGCCGCACCGGCCGCGCGGGCAAGAAGGGCATGGCCTTCACCTTCGTCGCGGGGCGCGAACTCTACAAGCTGCAGAACATGATTCACTATGGCCGGCTGAAGATGCGGCGCGAGCGCGTGCCGTCGATGGACGAGGTCGAGGAGGCGAAGGGCAACGTGTTCTACGAAAAGATCCGTGCGACGCTCGCGGAAAAGAAGTTCAAGGCGCAGGACCAGATGGTCGACCGGCTGCTGGAGCAGGGCCACACCAGCACCGACGTCGTGTCGGCACTGATCCACCTGATGCAGGGCGACGCGGCGGAACCGGCGAAGAAGACGACCAAGCCGAAGGCCGAGCGCATCGCAGCGAATGAGGCGCCGGTGGTGGCGGCCCCCAAGGTGGAGCGCGACCTCCGGGCGCGCTCAGAACCCGCCCGGCGGTCGGGTTCCGCCCACGAGGGCTCCGGCGACAAATTTGCCGCCCAGAAGCGGACCTACGAGCGGAAGCCGCGCACCGGGCGCGAGCCGGGGTTTTCCACGGTCTCGTTCAATGTCGGGCGGGCGCAGCTGGTCACGCCCGCCGATCTCGTGGGCAAGATCGCCGGCGTCACGCGGCTGCCGGCGAACATTGTCGGGGCGATCGACATTCACGAGGACCACACGAACGTCGACGTGTTGACGGAGCACGCCGAGCAGGTGGTGGCCAAGCTGGCCGGCATTCGCGTGAAGAACCAGTCGCTGAAGCTGGCGATCGTGCCGCCCGGCGCGGCGTAAGCCATGGCGAGCCGTCCGCTGACGCCCGAGCATTACAGCGCCGGGGAGGTCGTGCGGTTGCTCGGGCTCGCGCCGCTGGAGCGCGAAGGCGGGTTCTTCCGCCGGACCGCCGAGTCGGACGCGATCCTGCCGGGCGGCGACCGGCGCGCGTGGTCGGCGATTTACGCGCTGTTTACGCCCGAGGGTTTCTCCGCGCTGCACCGGCTGACGGCGGCAGAAATCTGGTGTTTTCATGCCGGCGATCCGTTGGAGTCGCTGCGGCTTTTCCCCGACGGCAGCAGTCGATGGGTGACACTCGGCCTGAACCCCGCGGCGGGCGAGCGGCCGCAGGACGTGGTGGCGGCAGGGGTTTGGCAAGGCACGCGGCTGGCGCCGGGCGGACGCTGGGCGCTGGTGTCGTGCGTGGTGACGCCGGAATTCCGGTGGACTGATTTCGAACTCGGCGGGCGCGAGGCATTGTGCGCGGCTTATCCGGATTGGGCCGCGGACATCGACGCGCTCACGCGTGTTTCCGGCGGTGGTGGGGCGGTTTGAAAATTGCAGGAGGGACTTTATGCCGCGATTGACCGTCGGTGCCTCAAGAATCGCGGCATAAAGCCGCTCCTACAGCAATGCCGTCGCCAGACTGACGCAGTGCCCTCCGGGCGTGCGACTTGACAGGGCCCGGGGGCGAAGGTATCTCCAAGGCCCGTTGTCCATGGAAGCCGCCCTTGACCAACCCGTGCTGGTGTTGAACCGCCTCTGGCAGGCGGTGAACATCATTGGCGC
>JAYVZM010000424.1:0-7867 GCA_043783345.1 Verrucomicrobiota bacterium | reverse complement strand
GCAGCTGCACGGCAAGCCGCACGTGATCCTGGTCGACTACCTGCAGATTTTCGAGGCCCGGAAACGCATCGGCGGGCAGAACCGCGAGGCTACGGTGGCCTACGTGAGCCACACGCTGCAGGCGCTGCAGCGCGAGCTCGACACGCCCGTCATCGTCGTCGTGCAGCTGAACGAGCAGGGCCTCGAGGCCATGCGCCAGGTGCGGCGCGACGAGAACGGCAAGGTGATCCACCGGCTGCCGAAGCCCGGCGACCTGCGCGAGAGCCAGGCCATCTATCACGACGGGGACCGGGTGATCTTTTTCTACAAGCCGCCGGTCGACTGCATCGGCAATGACCAAACCAGCCCGGCGGTCGCCCGGCCGGAGATATGGCTGTTCCAGGAGAAGCGGCGCCGCGGCGGCATCGAGATCGTGCGCTGCTGGCTGGAGAAGATCCACACGCGATTCGTGGCGATCGGCGCGGAGGACCTGGCAGTCGAGGCGCAGACGGAGGCCGCGGAGCGCGGCCGCGTGGCGCCGGGCGCCAAGGTGAGGAAAGACGACTACTTGCGCGGAGGTAGCCCGTGAACACGCAGCTCGAGTTTGACCATGCGCTGGTGGGGGCGCGGATCTTGTGGCGGCACTGGCTCAAGGACCAGTCGGATGTCAACCGCGAGGGCTACATGCAGGAGTTTTCCCCCAACGGGACGCGTGTGCGGATCAGCAAGACCGCCCTGCCCGTCTGGGATGGCGACTGGCACGAGGTCGGGGCGGTCCGCCGGCTCGAGACGCTCGAGCTGTGCTGCGTGCAGCGGATCGAGCGTGAGACGCGCGAGGCCGCCGAGCTGGCCGCGGCGAAGCGGCAGAAGAAGCGCCGCAAAAGCGACGACGACGGCACGGAGGGAGAAATTGCATGAGCAACGCGGCAACCCTTCGACAGGCTCAGGGTTCCCGGAGTGCGTCCGGGAAGGAACAGGCGCTAGTGGATTTCTACGCGCAGATCGCGCGGGATGCGGCGGCACGGCCGGAGGCGTTTGCCGGCACGGCGACGGAGCTGGCGGCGAAGGCCCGGATCGGACGCTGCCACCTGGCGCGGCTGATCGGCGGCAACTCGGCTGGCCGGCACAGCGGCCGCGATACGTGGAAGCACGTCATCCCGCACCTCAGTTTTCAGGCGCTGTGCGCACTCGCACAATGCTCCGCGTGGAACATTCACGCGCAGGCGGCGCTGGATGCCTTCGCCCGCGAATGCGCCGGGCAGCTGTTTTTCCCATCGAAACCATGAATACCAACATCAGTCCTGAAATGCAGGCGAAGCTCTCGGGCTTGCGCCTTACCCGCTACAGCAACGACACCCGCGAAGAGGGCATGACGGCCTTGGAGGCCGTGGCCATGCTCGCCGGCGAGGAACACTCCGACTATCCCGACACGTGCTGCCCGGCGATCGCCTCGACTGTGCGCTCGCTGAACTGGCTGCTGAGCGATGAGGAGCGCGCCCAGCTGTTGCCGTTGCTGCCTTTGCTCGTCGGCTCGAAGAGCACCCCGGAGGTCGAGATGAAGCGCCGGTGGCACCTGCTCGACGCGCAGATCCGCGACGTCATCCCGGCCATCCTGGAGACGTCCGACCTGCCGGGCGTCAAGGAGTGGGCTGGGAAGTTGAGGGGACTCGAGAAGATCGCCGACGAAATCACGGCTCGGCGAAGCCGGGACGTGATTTCGTCGTTCGCTAATTTTCTCGAATGGCTGCCTTGGTCCCGCGCCCTCGACCTCGCCCTCGACCTCGCCCGCGCCCTCGCCCGCGCCCTCGCCCTCGACCTCGCCCGCGACCTCGACCTCGCCCTCGACCTCGCCCGCGCCCTCGCCCTCGACCTCGCCCGCGCCCTCGACCGCGCCCGCGCCCTCGACCGCGACCTCGCCCTCGCCCGCAAAGCAACAATCGAAAAGTCAATTACCGCGATCAAAGGCGCGCTCGAAATCACGTCATGAGCGCCGCCACCGCTAGTCCCCAAAAAATCGCCGGTGACGCCGGCGAGCGGATCGGAGGTCTGCTCACGCTTGACGTGGCGCTGATCGACCCTGACCCGAAGAACCGCAAGGAGCACGACAAGGATCAACTCCAGAGCCTGGCTGCGACCATCGCGAAGGAAGGGCTGCTGCAGCCGATCCTGGTGCGGTTGCATCCGACGAAGCCGGGCCGCTACATGATCGAGGCCGGCGAGCGGCGGTGGCGCGCTCACCTGCTCAACAAGGCGAAGACGATCTCGGCGCGCCTGGTGAAGTCGGAAACGGAGGTGGGCGCGGCGACGAAGCGGGCCATCGAGAACTTCCAGCGCGAGGACCTCAACGCCATCGACGAAGCCCGGCTCTTCCGGGAGCTGACGGTGGATCACAAGCTCAGCCAGACCGATGTCGCCAAGATCGCGGGCAAGCAAAACCCCAGCTACGTGTCGAACTCGCTGCGGATACTGGATTGCCCGGCGGATGTGCAAAAGTTGATCGAGTCCGGCGATCTCACGCGGGCGCATGGTATCGCTCTCGCGCGATGGTCGAAGTGGCCAAAGGTCTGCATCGCGATTGCGGGCTGGGCGGTGAAGAAGGGCTTGCCCGCGCGCCTGCTTGAAACGGAGACGCTCCCGGTTTCCTACGAGCTCGTGAATGCCGGCATTGTGTCCGAAATCGAGAGCTGGGATTACACGCTCCCGGCAGCGTTCAAGTCCGATCCTGATTTCATCGCGATGGGAAATGGCGGTGGGTGGTATTGCCTGGTGCCAGCGAAATGGGAGCAGGAGCAAGTCCGTCAGGACAAAGCCCGCGCTGCGGCACGGGCCAAAGCGGCTGCGAAAAGCAGCAAGGCGACAACCACCGACGCAAAGCATTCCGAAAAGGTGGCGGCGGAGCGCCGCGAGGTAATCGAGCGGAATAAGAAACGCCGCGCGGATCTGAAGAATCAGCTCGCGACCGTGTTCAAGGGCCTGGCCAAGTCGAAGGTCGTCACCTCGCATGAGGTCGCGATTCTTGCCAGCGAGGCAATCGCCGGCGGCTATCACAGCGGCTGGCTGCGCGAGGTCGCTGACATGCTCGGCATGAAGGTGCCGGCCGGCGTGATCAGCAGCGGCGGCGGCCAGGGCCTCGGCAGCGCCAAGGTCATGGTGAAGATGGACCCAGCCGACATCGCAAAACTCGCTGTGGGTGTGATCCTGCACAAGCAGGTGGACGACGCCTGCAAAAACGGTGCGGGCTACACGCCGGTCGCGTTGAACCTCTACAGCAAAGGAGGCAAATGATGAGTGCGAAACTCGATCTGATGCTGGACCTGGAGACGATGGGGAACGGGTCGCGGGCGGCGATCCGGGCCATCGGGGCGGTGTTCTTCGACAAGACCGGGCTGGAGGAGCCGGCCTTCTACGTGAAGGTGGACCTGCAGAGCTGCGTCGACGCCGGGCTGGAGATGGATGTCGACACGGTGCTGTGGTGGCTGGGACAAAGCGAGGACGCCCGGGCCGAAATGCGCGCGGGGGGGGGCATGTCCCTGGCCGAGGCGCTGATGGAGTTCCGCCGGTTCATCGGCGGCCGGGAGGTGCGGGTGTGGGGCAACGGGGCCTCGTTCGACAACGCCATCATGGCCAGCGCGCACCGGGCGGTGCGGCTGCCGCTGCCCTGGAAGTTCTGGAACGACCGCTGCTACCGGACGATGAAGGCGCTGCGGCCGGAGGTGAAGCTGTCGCGCGACGGCACGCACCACAACGCGCTGAGCGACGCGCGGAGCCAAGCGATGCACTTGGCCATGATCTGGAGGGATGTGGCATGAGCGCCCTCGATCTGATCAAGGACATGCAGTTCGTGGCGATCGCGCCGGACTGCGAGGCCTACGACACGGTGTTTTGCTTCGGCCGGGATCTGATTCCGACCTTGGCGGGACTTCTCTACTCGTCACCGGAGGACATGCCGGATGACGAGCTCGCCAGGCTGAAGGAACTCGCGGACAATCCCGACAACTGGTGGGAGTTTGAAGGTATTCCGACCGGTCTCGACTGGGACATCGGCGCAGAGAGCGGATGCGTCATCAAAGTCTGGCGGTTGACTGCTGATGGACCGCGAATTGACGTGCAGCGCAAGCTGATCGCCCTGGCTCGCGCCGCGTGGTCGCTGGCTGATGATGCTGAGGAAACGGACAGCCCATATATCACCGTTCATGAAGATGATTTCAAGGCGCTGAGCGCCGCGCTCGACACGCTCGACAAGCTGCCCGAGTTGCCGGCGCCCTATGTCGGTGAAGGCCCGGTCAAGGCGGAGTTCGCGCTGGGATTGAGAGAAGCTGAAAAACCGAAACTCGGAGGTGCATTGTGAACTGGCCATTTATGCTGCGGTCGACGCACGAGCGCGAGCTGGAGGAGCAGGCGTTCAAGATGGCTGTCCCGTTGCCCGGTGCTCCGGGCCCGGGATTTGTCCCGAGTTCTTCTGACGAAAACACGGGCAAACGGGCCTTGGCGGAGGCTTTGGCGGCGAAGCTTTTCGCGGAGAGCCGGGCCCAGTGCGCCCTGGTGCGGGAGGAGGCGGCGGAGGCGCAGCTGCGCCAGCTGGCCGGACCGGTGATCGAGGTAGCGCAGCGGGCCACGGAGCTGACGGTGCTGACGCACGAGTCGGGCTCGGCGGTCGTCCGCCTGGTCATTCCGCGCGGAATAATGCCGATGTTCGCCAACCACGAGGGCGTGCTGCGCTTCACCGTCTACGAATTGGTGAAGGGCGCCGTGCACATGCTGCGGCAGACCCCGTTGCCAGGTGCTCCTGGCCCGGGGTCCGTCCCCGGTTCTGCTGGGCAAACCGGGGCGGAGCGTAAACCATGAGCGATCTCTGTGAACATAAATGGGGCATCGAGCCCGAGGAGGTCGAGACCGCGCTGGGCACAGTGCATTCACCGCTATGCGTGCACTGCGGGGCCGTGAAGCTGGTGGAGGAAAACCGCGCCGCGGAGCGCCGGCGGGCGGATTGGGCGGCCCGGCCCATCAATATGATTCCATCGAATGTCCCTCCGGCGGGTGCGCCGCGGGTGCATCCCTTCCAAGTCGAATTTTTCCCGGATAGTTAACCCATCGAAAACATCATGAGCATCACAAACTGGAAACAGTGGTTGTTGGAGAACGAGCGAGCGGTGCGTGCCCTCGCCCTCGATACCGACCGGAAGGTCGGCCATGTCGCCCTGGTCTATCGCATCAAGCCCGAGGAACTACAGGAGTTTCTCGATCACTACAACGGCGGCGAGCGCGAGATCACCACCGGCAAGATCGACCTGGTGAAGCGCGAGCTCGGCCTGATCACCGAAACAAAGCCCGCCGCGCCCGGGACCGAGCCCGCGGAAGTCGAGGATGACCCGCAGCCGGCGGACGATCCGGATCCCGAAGCACCGGCGCCGGTCAAAACGCGGAAGGCCCGTAAGCCGCGGGCAGCGGCTGAGCCGGAGGTGGTGGATTCCGCGGATCCATGGCTCTCGCGCCGGCGACCGAAGGCGAACGTGATCGAGAAATACCGCGAGCGCCTCGAAGCGCTGGCGGCCGGCGAGCCCCGCGCTGACCGGGAGGGCACCTGGAGGGCTTGCCTCCGCAAATGGTTTGGCGACAGCAACCCGCCGGCAGCGACGGTGCGGCGCTTCCTGGACTGGTATGACCAGGATACCCCGTTGCGGCCTGCTGGCCGCCCGGGGTTCGTCCCTGGTTCTTCTTCGAAAACCAGGCCGAAGAAGGTGAACGGCAAAAAACACCCGAAGGCAAAGAAGCATCGGGTCGTGAAGATCAAGCCGGCGAAGAAGCGCGGCAAATACAAGCGGCGGGTCCCGTTGCTGGGTGCCGCCGGCCCGAACGATTTGTTCGTCAAACTGCCGGAAGCCACGCCTGAGATTCCCAATACCGAGGCGCCGGTGGCATTTTGCATTCGGCTGTTCGGCTACGAAATCACCATCCGGAGGGCCATCGCATGACCTGGCTGTGGTTCGTCATCGGCGTGGCGGTGGGGTTCGCGCTCGCGGCCGGGGTGGCCTGGCTGCTCGGGATGGTGGCGGAGCGCAAGTTCCGCGCGGAGATCGAGGTCCTCGAGACGGAGAACGGCCTGCTGAAGATGCAACTGAATTCCAAGGCGGCAAAGATATCGCCTGGTAACCCACTCATTCCCCACGTGCCGTTCAGCACCCGGATCGCCCCGTTGCCCGGAACGGCCGCGATCAATCGCGGCGGAGGGACCTTCGGATGAACGATGCAATGAAGCTCGCGGTGGCGCGGGAGATCGTAGCGGACCTTGACCGGCTCGCGCGCGAAATCACCGAGCTGCAGGCCGACGCGGTCGAATGCCATTTCCACCGCGCCGGCCTCCGCCTGGGCCGCGCGGCGGATATCCTCTGCATGGTGGGCCCGTCGCTTAGGCGCACGGCGACGATGCTGGAAAACAAGGAGAAGAGACCATGATGGACGCGAACCCCTATGACCAGCTGGTGGCGGACAAGAAGTTCACCAAGGACTGCCACCGCTGCGAGGAGCCGGTGCGGATGACGCAGGTAGAGTTCGCCGCGCATCCGACGCTGTGGACGACGTGCGACCGCTGCCGGGCGGTGCTGGCGGCGGAAGTGAAGTATATCGGGACCGAACCAAAACCTTTAACCGCGAATGACGCTAATGGACGCGAATAACACCACACCGTCGGCTGGCTCAGCTCTAACGCGCGAGGAATGGCTCGCGCGCTGCGCCGCCCGATTTGTTGAGAAGGCCAACGCCCCGGAACAACTCGCTCGCGACATGGCCGAGTCGCAACTCGAAAACCTCAAGGACGATCTCACGGAAAACCCGGAGGAGGCAGCTGATGACGAAATGTTATACTGGACCGAAGACTGAGATGAGTAACGCCATCGAGATCGGCCGCCTCACGCCGAAGTGTGCGAAGGTTGGCTGCGAGCGGACGGGCGAATACGTGCCGGTGCTGTTCCTGCGGCCGCCGGCGGTGCTGGGCAATGGGGCGGCGCAGGCGGAGCTGCCGCTGAAGTTCTGCTATTCGTGTCACTTCACGCTCGGCTGGCAGGACTTGGTGACGGACGAGGGCTGGGCGCAGATCTGCCAGGGATTCCACGCCGCCGGCCGACCGCCGCCGGCGCGCAACCGGACGCAGATGATCTGGAGGAAACCGGTATGAGCGCGGATAAATCACAACCGGAGCGGGATCCCCGCAAGCTGATCGGCCGCCGGATGGTGGTCGAGCTGACCAGTGGCACCGTGTTCGAGGACTGGCCGGCGGAGGTGGCGCCGTCGGCCGAGTATGTGCGCTTCGAGCGCGCGGGCTGGATGCGCGCCGACCACGTGCTCAAATTCGAGCTGCTGCCCATGGCGCCGTTCCCAAAGTCGGCGCCGGCAGAGCCTGTGGAGAAACCGCGGAGGCGGAAAAAGGGCGAAAACGCATGCTGCTAGAGCGCGACATCGACCTGGAGTTCTGGAAGGAGCTGGGGGTGGAGCCACACCCGGTGGCGCCGCTGCCGTCGGCGGAGTGGATCGCCGAACACGATGACCAGGAGCTGATCAACTTCCTGCTCGAGCGCGAAGAGGTCATCATCCGCATGCGCGAGGATCCGCTGCATCACGGCTGGGAGCCGCCGATGTGGCGGATCCTCGATGCCATCTGCGGGTTTCCGTGGATGGAGGATACACCGGATAATCGCGCCTGGTCGCTGATGGTTCGCCGCAAGCTCCTGGGCCAGGACATCCCGGTGAAGGTCCTGCTCCTGCAGGGCGGGCAGCGCGGGGGCAAATCCGAGTGGGCGGCATCGCGCGTGATGAAGCTGCTGCTATGGAAAAACGGTCGCAGCGCCTGGTGCTTCCACCAGGACCAGGACATGAGCCGGCAATACCAGCAGAA
>JAYVZM010000423.1:0-3073 GCA_043783345.1 Verrucomicrobiota bacterium | reverse complement strand
AGGGTGTCCAGCGCGCCGACATTTTCGGCGCCCGCACCTTTGCGATGCGCGTCTGGCTGAAGCCCGACAAGATGGCCGCGCTCAACATCAGTCCGGCCCAGGTCCGGGCCGCGCTCGCCGCCAACAACTACCTCGCGGCCGTCGGCAGCACCAAGGGCTCGCTCGTCCAGGTGAACCTCACCGCCAACACCGACCTGCACTCGGTGGCCGAGTTCAAGCGCCTCGTGGTCCGCCAGCTGAACGACACGACGGTGCGGCTCGAAGACCTCGCGGACGTCGAACTTGGCGCCGAGGATTACGACACGCGGGTCCGCATGACCGGGAAGACCGCCGTGTTCATGGGCATCTTCCCGCTGCCCAACGCCAACACCATCGATGTCGTGAAGCGGGTCCGCGTCGAACTCGACGCCATGAAGAAGGATCTGCCCGCCGGCTTGGACGCGGGCATCGGCTACGACGCCTCGGAATACATCAGTCAGGCCATCCATGATGTGACCCACACGCTCATTGACACCCTGCTCATCGTGGTCGTCGTGATCTTCCTCTTTCTCGGGTCATTCCGTTCGGCGCTGATTCCCATCCTGGCGATTCCCGTCTCCCTGATCGGCGGCATTTTCCTGATGCAGACGTTCGGTTTCACGCTGAACCTCCTGACGCTGCTTGCGATCGTGCTGTCCGTCGGGCTGGTGGTGGACGACGCGATCGTCGTGGTCGAGAATGTCGAACGGCATCTGCGCGAGGGGCGCACGCCCTACGAGGCGGCGTTGATCGGCGCCCGCGAACTCGCCGGCCCGGTCATCGCCATGACGGTCACCCTCGCTGCGGTTTACGCCCCGATTGGCCTGCAAGGCGGCTTGACCGGCGCGTTGTTCCGGGAATTTGCCCTCACGCTGGCCGGGGCGGTGACGATTTCGGGCATCGTCGCGCTGACCCTGTCGCCGATGATGGCGGCGAACCTGCTCCGCGGTGCGGCGGATGAAGAGCGCGGCTTCACCGGCTGGGTGAACCATCATTTCGACCGGCTGCGCGGAGCCTACGGTCGCGCCCTCGGCGCCACGCTGCAATCGCGACCCGCGGTTTACGCCGTCTGGCTCGTCGTCGGTCTGGCGGCCTTTCCGATGTATATGCTGTCCCCGAAGGAACTGGCGCCGACGGAGGACCAAGGGGTGATCTTTGGCATCCTCAACGCGCCCGCCAACGCCACCGCGGACCAGAACAGCCAGTATGCCCGGGCCGCGGAGGAAGCCTTTCGCGCCACGCCCGAGGTCGACCTGACGTTCCAGCTCATGTTCCCCCCGTCGAGCCCGTTTGCCGCCGCCGCAGGGGTCAACGGTTTCAGCGGCATGGTGTTGAAACCCTGGCATGCGCCGCGCGAGCGCACCGTTTTTCAGATCATGCCGGAGGTGCAGGGCAGGCTGTCCCAGATTCCCGGTCTCCAGATTTTCGCGGCGACGCCGCCGGCCCTGCCCGGCGGCAGCAACTTCCCGGTTGAGTTCGTCATCGCCTCGACGGCGGACTCCGAGCGGCTGCTGGAATACGCCCAAAAAATCTCGATGAAAGCGGCGCAGAGCGGACTGTTCTATTTCCCGCCGCAGATCGACCTGAAATACGACCAGCCCCAGGCCGAGGTCATCATCGATCGCGAGAAGGTCGCCACGTTGGGCCTCAACCTCTCGCAGGTCGGCGCCGATCTCGCTTCCGCGCTCGGCGGCAATTACGTCAACCGCTTCAACATCGCCGGCCGCAGCTACAAAGTCATCCCGCAGATCGAGCGCGCCGGCCGGCTCACCGCCGACCAGTTGAAGGACATCTATATCACGGGGCCGGGCGGCCGGCTCGTGCCCCTGAGCACGGTGGCGCGCATCGCCAACAAGACCGTGCCCCGGTCGCTCAACCGCTTCCAGCAGCTCAACGCGGTGAAGCTTTCGGGCATGACCAACCGCACGCTCGACGAGGCGCTCAAGGTGCTGGAAAACGCCGCCAAGGAAATCCTGCCGCCCGGCTACTCCATCGACTACACCGGCGAATCGCGCCAGCTCCGCCAGGAGGGCAACAAGTTTCTGCCGGCCTTCATCCTCGCCATCGTGATGATCTTCCTCGCCCTCGCGGTGCAGTTCAATTCGTTCCGCGACCCGCTGGTCATCCTGCTCGGCTCGGTGCCGCTCGCGATGTTCGGCGCCCTGGTCTTCACCTACCTGAAGATGCCCAATCCCAACATTCCCTACTGGACGACGGGCTGGACGACCACGCTCAACATCTATGCGCAGGTCGGACTCGTCACGCTGGTCGGCCTGATCGCGAAGAACGGCATCCTCGTCGTCGAGTTTGCCAACAAGCTCCAGGAACAGGGCAAATCCAAAATCGAGGCGGTGCATGAGGCGGCCATGACCCGCCTGCGCCCTGTGCTGATGACCTCCGTGGCCACGGTCGCGGGCCATTTCCCGCTGACCCTGGTCACCGGCGCCGGCGCCGCCGCGCGCAATTCCATCGGCCTGGTGCTGGTCGGCGGCATGACGATCGGCACGATCTTCACCCTGTTCGTGCTGCCCTCGATCTACATCCTGCTGGCCAAGGACCACCGCGCCGCCGCGCGCGTCTCTGCCCCGGAGCCCGCGCCGCTGGCCGAGCCTGTCCTTGCCAAATAGCCCGTAACTCACTTCGATGAAAATCTTCATGCGCCCGTTCATCCTGATCCTCCTGGCTGCGAGCCTGCTCGCACCCCTTCCAGCGCCCGCCCAGCTCAACGACGGCAAGCCCGACCCGGATTTCACCGTGCCCGGCGCGCTCGACCTGCCCTACGCGCTCGCCTTCGCCCTCGATAACAACTTCGCCATCCGCCAGGCGAAGGAGCGCATCCGCGAGCAGGAAGGCGTCGTGCTCGAGGTCAAGTCGGCGCGGATTCCCAATGTCTCGGTCTCCGCACTCTATCAGCGCAATGACCGCGAGATCGGCTCGAATGGCGATGACCGCAACTGGTCGTTTGACATCACCGCCCGCCAGACGCTCTTTGCCGGCGGCGGGGTGACGGCCAGCGTCCGGAGCCAGCAGTATGCCCTCGATGCCGCCGTGCTCG